>JANYFO010000116.1 GCA_025362635.1 Gemmatimonadaceae bacterium
GATATGCGCGGCGACGGTGACATCAAGGACGATACCGGCAACTGGATTTACTGGGGTTGGCACGGCACGCTGTCCCTGACTACGACACGTATCTCACGCACATGGCGTCGCAGCATCCAGAGCAGACGCCACTAAGCGCATCTGACTTCGAACGGGAGCGATTGGTTGATCGCTACAGCAGACCCGGCTCGCGCTGCTGCTAAGACTCGGTGCCGCGTACGCGACCGGTGACTCTCTGGGCGGAGTGGCAGGCCTTGGCCTGACCAATGCTGAATGAGCGCGAGGGAAACACCTCGCCGATTTTGCTCGTGTGCGTCGCGAGCATAACCAACTCGTCTTTATTCTTTCTCGTGCTTCATTTCAAATGCCGGCGAACCGGGTGCAGATGTGAAAAACTGCGCGCGATGCGTTGTACCGGGATGCGTTTGTAGATAGCGATCACGCCACCGACCGAGAAATCGGTCTGCTTCATCGGCGCGCACCATCGCCCACACACTACCGCCAAAGCCGGCGCCAAACGAGCTCGAGGCAACCGCACCCAACTCCCGTGCGTACTCGACTAAATGCACAGTCTCAGCAATCTGATTGCCCAATGCATCCTCGGCGCCACGCTGCGAACGTTCGACCAAGTTCCCAAACTGCACGAGGTCACGCCGTGCAAGTGCATCGGCAGCCGTGTGCACTAGTTCAAAAGTTTCCGCATGGAATTGTCGCAGGCGCGCTTCGAGTTGCGCCGCCGTGAATTCATCGTTCCCGCCACGTTGGGCGGCGTCCAACAAGCATGCCGGAATTTCGTCGCCGCAAGCACCACCGCCAGCTTGCACGAACGATTCTGCAAGTGTACGCGCGCCCGTGCCGTGCGTGTCGTTCCATGACGCGACAATACGATGTGCGGTACGAGCAACGCGGTTGTAGCGATCCCGAACGGCACCAGTCTTTGCCGCGACAATACCGCTCACACCAATGGCGAATAAGTAATCGCTCGGCCATGACACCGACTGCTCGTGTTGCACAGGCGCCCACGAGAACATGTCCACTTGTCCCGGACGGCTACAGAGAATTGCCGTTTGATCCTGCGCACCACCCATCGTGCCAACGCCGCGTTCGCCCGCGAGGATACCGAAGTCCGCACCGTTTTCCAATGCGCCGATGTAGCCAGCGAGTGCGGTACGATCCGGAATTCCTGCAGACCACTGTGGCAACGACGGCAACTCCGAAAGCGATGCCATCGCGAGCGTCAGGCCAACAATCAACGCACTCGAACTTGATACGCCAGCCGCTGGCGGAAGATTGCTCGCGATAGCGACATCAGCGCCGAGCAACGTGTCACCGAAATTGTGCAGCAGACGTCGCACGACGGTGCGCGGATACACGGTCCATGGCAGTGTCCCTTGCGGCACCTTGCCGAAGGGCAACGACAGCGCTTCCCGGCGCCGCGCATCACGTACAATGAGCGTACTGTCTGCGCGTGCACGCGCCACCAACACAATGCCGCGTTCGGCCGCGCACAACAACGACCGACCGCCAGCGTAGTCGACGTGCTTGCCCAACACCTCAATACGACCCGGCACAATCCACACACGACGATCGTCTCGCGGCACGTTGCCGTCGTCCAATGCACGATGCGCTTCGACGAGCAATCGCGCATACGCGTTGCCCGCCCGCGGTCGCAAACACGAGTCCTCAAGCGCGAGGCGTAGTAACGTGGGTGCAATCGGCGTCGGTGCGCTCATAGCACCGGCGAAATCGTCGCGAGGCGCTCGGCAACCCGTGCGATATCGGAGCGACTCGACAAATCCAGCACCGGTGCCGCCATGCGAATCGCACGGATGTACACGCCTTCGCGCAACGCCATCGCGACGGCCTCCGGTAATTCAAACTCGCCACGCGTTGACCGTTCGACGCGCCGACAGGCGTCAACCAGATCCGCTGTCACTGCCCAGCAGTTCATACCCACCCAGCGCGCTGCGGGCGATGCGAGGTCGAACGTGTCACCGGGCTTTTCGACAATACCAAGCAGTTGACCATCAGCACTGACCGTCAGCACGGCAAACGCTTGCAAGCGCGTCGCATCAATATTGCCATCGCGTACGAGCACGTCACGATCAAACGCAATCGTGGCTGCACGTTCCTCGGCCGCCAGCATGCGCAACGCATCGATGGGATAGTAATTATCGGCATTCAGCACCAGAAACGAATCGTGGTCGATCGCGTGAGCGGCCGCCATTACCGCGTTTGCCGTTCCTCGTGGCTCAGCTTGCAGCGCAAACGACACCCGAATTCGTGTCGGGCGTGCTACAACCGTGAAGTGCTCCCGCACGGCGTCATGCTCTGGCCCGAGCACCAACACCACGTGCGAGAGACCCGCGTCGGCCAGCGCGGAAATGATGTATTCGAGAAATGGTCGACCTATCGGGATCATGCCCTTTACGCCACTCTCGGCCGCCATGGCCTGCGCCAGATCGACTCGCGCTGCCGCATCGCGGCGCCGCATGCGGGTGCCGAGTCCGCGCGCCATAATGGCGGCGGTGTGGATCATGCGCCGTTGGCTGCCGCCGTCCCGTGCCACGCACCACGTGTAAAATCCGGAAATTTTACTGGAGCGCTGCCCTTTCGCACCGACTCCTCACTAAGCGGGAAGGGTGCGCTCCATGCGGCGGCATCGTAGACGTCGAAGTCTGGGGCGAGTCCCTCGCGTAAACATTGCACGAGGCGATAGCACATAATGAAGTCCATGCCACCGTGGCCGCCGTTCTTGCGCGCAAGGTCGCCGACTGCGGTCCAAAGCGGATGTTCGTATTGCTTATGCAAATCGTCGAGCGCCGTCCATTTCTCGCCATCCTTGGCGCCGTCGATGTACAAGCGCGGTGGATAGTCGTTGAAGATGGCCTTGGAGCCCTGCAGGTTATTCAATCGCGAATATGGTCGTGGGTTCACGACGTCATGCTGCAGCAAGATGGTGCGTCCGAGTGCCGTTTTTACCAATGACGAGTTTACATCGCCGCACTTATAACCTTCCTTCCATTTCACGCTGTCTTTCGCGATATGCTGTTTGCGGAACTCGCTTAGTCCCGCTTCGGGTGACGCCATCGACACCATATAATCGAAGCGGTCACCACGATGAATGCCAAGGTACTGCGCTACTGGCCCAAGACCGTGCGTCGGATAAAAATTGGCGTTGCGTTGTGTGTGCGGGAGACGGCGCCAGAGTCCTTCATCGCGATCCTCAAAAAGAATTTCGCGAAGGTCGTGCAGGTATGCGGCTTCGGCGTGCAGCAGCGTGCCGAAGACGCCTTGCCGTACCATTTGCAGCACGGTGAGCTCGCTGTTGCCGTAGCAGCAATTCTCCATCATCAGGCAATGACGTCGTGTTTTTTCTGACGTATCAACAAGCTCCCACAGATCGGCGATTGAACTACCGATTGCCACTTCGCTGCCGACGTGCTTGCCCGCGCGCATCGCTGCCAGCGCCACCGGCGTGTGCCAAGACCACGGCGTTGCGGTGTACACAAAATCGATGTCGTCACGTTGTAGCAAGCGCTCGAAATCACGATCACCTTTCGTATACAGCGTCGGCGCAGCCTGACCGGCCTTTACCACCATTGCCGCAGCTTGCGTGGCCTTGTCTTCAACCACGTCGCACAACGCGACAATACGCACGCCCTCGATCGCCAGAAATTCGCTTAGCGTTGACCGACCTCGCAGCCCAGTGCCAACAATGGCAATTCGCACGACATCGCGCTTCTCAAACGGCACGCCGATCATGCGCGTGGCGTCCGGCGGCGCTGGTGGCGTGAGGTCCACACGCCATGCGTCTGTCGACGCCAGCAGTCGCGCCGGCGCCGTTGTGATCGCCGATGCCGCGAGTGCTGCAGCGGCACCCGTCAGTAAATCGCGACGGGACAGTGCCTCACTCATGACGCACAGCGAATTTCGGAATTATCGCCAACGTTGAGCGACCCTTTCACACCATGCACGACCACGTGATCGCCTAAAAACGACTGGTGCAGTGTCGCATCAACAATTTCGCAGCGATCACCAATGACCGCGTCGCGAAGGCTGGCGTTGCGCACCGTACTGCCCGTACCGATCGATACGTTCGGGCCAACCGTCGCCTGTTCGATGGTCACACCATCTTCGATATACACCGGTTCGATAATCGTTGCACCTTCGCCGAAATGTGTCGGTCGGCGCGCGCGACCTTTCTCGAGCATGACACGATTCGTGTCGAGCAGCGTCTCCAGCTGTCCGGCGTCGTACCATCCCTTCACGTCCACCACTTGGATGCGCGCGCCTTTGTCGATCATGTACTGAAACGCATCGGTGAGATACCACTCCCCTTTGTTCGGCGGCTGTTTGAGGACGTGATCAATCCCTTCATACAGCAATTGCCAATTCTTGATGTAGTACAGTCCAATGTTGGCGCGTTTTGAAATTGGCGTTGTGGGCTTTTCGATAATCTTCGTCATAAATCCATCAGCGTCAGTGACAACGACACCAAAACGTTGATAATCTTCGACTTCCTTCGTCCAGATAATGCCGTCGGCATCAGAATCTTTGACGATGCTTAAATCGGCATCAAAAATTGTATCGACGAACACGATGAGAACGGGCTGATCGACGTACGCGCGCGCGAGCGCCACCGCCCCTGCCGTTCCATCTTGCACGTGCTGTTCGATAAAGACACTTGGAATATTGTACGAATGTTTCACGTACGATTCCACTTTGTCTTTCAGGTGACCGGTGATGTACACCACCTGTTCGACGTTGCCCAGCGTCAGTACGTCGTCCATGACGTAACTCATAACTGGACGGCCCGCGACCTTGAGCATGGGCTTGGGAACGACGTGCGTGTGCGGACGCAAACGCGTCCCCTTCCCAGCGAGCGGAATGATGACCTTCATCGAGGCGTGGGGGCGAGAGGCGGAGGTCTAGACAAGGCAGGATGTAATTGCGCGAAGTATCGCCCCCCTTACTGCGCACTGCAACAGACAATCCCGGTTATGCGGCGCTCGTGCCCTCACGGCCGTATCGATCCTTTAAACGCACCACGTCATCAAGCTCTGGGGTGGACGCCTCGAGCACGTCGCAATCGGTCATCGCTTCCATGTAATGGATCGTGCCCGGTGTGATGCGAAACGACTGACCGGCAACCAGTAGCTGATCACGCAGCTCGTCTTCACCAGGCAGTTGCACCCAATATTTCATCTCGCCGGTGAGCAAATGCACTGTCTCGTCTTTCATCTCGTGATACTGCACCGAGAGCGCGTGACCTGCGGTAATATGTAGAATTTTGCCGACGTACCGATCTGTATGCGCCCAGATCGTTTCGTGTCCCCACGGTTTTGGCACCTGACGAACGTCCACACGACCACTCATGCGACACACCTCAATGACGAGAAAACTAGCCTTCACGCGACGACTCTAGCGGATGGACGGCAGAGGTTGCGGTCGCGTCACGTCTCCGACGATGCCTCGCGAGTGCGTCGCGAGCGACAAACGATAGTATTTCGCGGTGGGACTGTCCGTTGCGCCGAATGGATCGAGCCAGACCGCGTCCGGTGCGGCGTTCACCCGCACCTCTACGAACTGTGCGTCCGCGAGTGCATCAGCGCGCACGACGGTCCATCCGAACGACGTACGCACACCAACGGGCATCGGATGTTTGTACGAGCCACCAGAACGCGTCACTTGTACACGCACGATCCACTGCGTGCCGACCTTGGTGACGGTTGGTGCCCGCAACGCATAGTCGATGTTGCCTGATTGGCTCACCCACTGATCAAAAAACCAATTCAGCGACCGTTTGTACACGCGCTCAGCCGCGCCTTGCATGGCCCAGCGATCGACATGACGGAACTGCCAGCGCGCAAAATAGTCGCGCAAAAATGCCTGGAATGCTTCTTCTCCCAATACATCGTGCAAGGCCTGATACATCGCCTGCCCACGATCATACACCATGCTGTTGTACACCGTGAACGAACGGAAAAGATCTGCGCGCGTGCCGATGGCTTCTGCCGTGCCTTCGCGAACCAATTGCGTGCCTTGGGCGGTCACGCTGTCGAGATTGCGACGGAGCGAAACAAGCGCCGTGTCCCGCGGATGTGCGGGATCACGATCCTGCGCCATAGCCAATCGCGCCGCGAGCAAGACCCGCACCTGTCCCTGTTGCAGCGCCGTTTGGTACGACGTCAACCCCTCGTCCATCCAGCCGGATTGCCATTCATTGTTCGCAAGAATCCCATACGTAAAGATGTGTCCCACCTCATGTAGCGTGAGTTTCAGCGAGGCGGAACCGTTTTCCACGACCATCGGGAATTCGGTTCCACCACCATCGATGCGTTTCAACATCGTGAGCTGCGGATAGGGATAGTCCCCGTACAGGGCTTCCAACCATCGTAGCGACTGCAATCCAAATCGCAGGGCCTTCCCCTGCTCCCATTGCGTACGTGAGGTCGCAATACACTCGTTGACTAATCGCGTGTATTTCGTTTGGTCATCCGACAACGCAACGTTGGCGCGCGAGCAATCGTCAAGCGCATCCGCGCGATAAAGGGCGTGCACAGACACGGTATCCCAGATCGGAAAGCGCCACTCCTGCGCTGGTGCGCGCACCCAGGTGGTCCCTTCGTACCGAAAGCCCGGTGAGACGCTCCATACAAAGTGATGAACGTTGCGTGCATAAAATCGCACAACGCGATAGCCGTTGCCGGGCGAGACGACTGGTCCAGGTGGTACGTCGCGGTATGCATTCGCAGCGAGACGCGGAAGCTCGCTGCCTGGTAGCGCAACGCGTGCCCAACCGGGATCGCCACTCACTGGTACTCCCGTTGCACCCACCACTTCGTCGTTTGGCAACACCAGCGTCACATCAAACGTGCCGAACTCGCCGTAAAACTCGCCCGCGGGCACCAACGCATTCGGATGCCAACCCGCACGATCATACACGGCAACTTTCGGAAACCACTGGGAGAAATCATAGCTGCGTCCACGGCGCCCCTGACGTCGCGCCACCGTGGAGAGGCGCGCTTCCCACGCGAACGAAACGTTGACCGAGTCGCCCGGCGGCAACGGCTTCAGCAATGCAAATCGAACGACCGAACTGTCCGGCGACAATGGATATTCAGCCGTGAGCACGTCACTACCGATGCGTGGCGGAGCAGTAAATCGCTCAAACGCAAAATTAGGATCGGCAAGGTTTTGAAAACGCGTTCGACCTTCACGTTCGTCGGTGGCCGACCAGCGCGAGCCTGGACGAAATGCATTGAGATGCTGATGCACCCACAATTCGCGCAGTGTGTCTGGACTGCGATTTACATAATGCAGCGTCCCATTTGCGCGAATGCCACCGAACCGCTCGTCCAGCGTTGCAACGATGGTGTAGTCGGCGCGCTGTTGCCAATAGCCCGACGTGTCATTGCTCAGCGGTGTGGTGCTCGGTGCCGTGGGAACACGTGCGGCCGATGCTCCCTGACCTGGCAGTACGCTCGCTTGTGCACCGGCCGATGTGCTACGAAGCGCCAACATCGTCGCCCCCGCGCACACGAAAGTGAATGCGCGATGGCAACGGAGGTCACGCATCAGATGCCCGGTCGCGCCATCATGCGACGACGCAACAATCCAAGTCGGCGGCGCACAGATCCGTCCATCACCGTATCGCCAACGCGCACGACAACACCACCGAGGATTTCTGGATCGACCGTGAGATGCGGCACAACTGTGCGACCCACAAGCGCAGAAAGCCGCGCGGTAAGATCCGTACGATCGGCGTCATTCAAATCGCGCGCGATCGTGACTTTTGCTTGCACGATACCGTTCGATGCATCCAGCAGCGTGTCGTAGGCATCCGCAATCGCCGGGATGAGCATCTGGCGACGATTATGCACGAGCGCCTGCACGAAGCGCAAAAACAATCTCGGCACGCGATCTTCCAATGCCTTTGATAACACGTCGGATTTCTTGCTCGACGCAATACGTGGCGACTGTAAGAACAGTCGCAAGGTTTCGTCCGTGCTGAGTGCCGTAGCGAGTTGCCGTAACATCACACCCCAACCCGCCGCGTCATCGGCCTTTCGTGCGAGCGAAAGCAACGTTTCGGCGTAATTGTTCGCGACGCCAGCGCGCTGTTCCGTGCTCATGCGCGAACGCCCTTCGCACCGTCTAACGAGGTCAAGAACTTTTCGACAATCTTCCGATTGCTGTCGCTGTCAAGGTTTTGTTCGATCACGCGCGATGCACCGGCGATCGCCAGCTCAATCGATTCGCGACGCAAATCAGCGAGAGCGGCCATTTTCTCACCTTCAATCACCCGCCGCGCCTGTTCAATCATCTCGCCCTGCTGCTGCTTGGTCTGCTCGATCAATTCCGAGCGCATCTTTTCAGACGTTGAGCGGCTGTCCGCGATGATTTTTTGCGCATCGGTGCGCGCCGCTTCCAAATGCGCCCGCTGCTGCGCCAACAACTCGGCGGCCTCGGCGCGATCGCGCTTCGCCCCTTCGATCGCCTCTTCCAATGCTTTCTCGCGCGCTTCCACGGCCGCGAACAGCGGCGGAAAGGCGAACTTGGAGAGCACAACCAACAGGACAACGAAAATGACAAGCGTCCACACCATCAAACCGGCGTGCGGTTCGAGCAAATTTACTGGGCCACCTTCTGGCGCAGCCGCCAACGCGGGCGTCGCCGAAAATGTGATCGCAGTCGTGAGCGCGGCCATGCGAAGCAGTGCGGCGCGAATACGGGAGGAAAAAACGAACATGGATGGATATGCTAAAGAAAAAGCGATGGAGCGCCCGAATGGACGCCCCATTCACCCGACAAACTAGAACGCGATCTTGCCTTGGATTTGAAAACCGATAACAACGCCAAATAGCGCGGCGCCTTCAACGAGCGCGGCGAGAATGAGCGCGGCCGTTTGGATACGACCAGCCGCTTCAGGTTGACGTGCCATACCCTCAACGGCCGACCCACCGATCTGGCCGATACCAATTCCAGCACCAATTACCGAACCGCCAGCAGCAATACCGGCACCGATCATCGCAAGCCCACGAGAATCGGATCCAACGGTGGCCGCGGCTTGCAGAAGACCCATCACTTCGATCATGGCAAACTCCGAAATGTATGCGTGAAGAAACGTCGCTCTGCGCAAATGCTGCACCGCTCGTCAACGAACCGACAGAGTTCAACGAGCGTCACCGGTCGCTCAACCGGCTACGTGTCCAACCACCGCGAGCAACGCTGGTTGGTCCTGCGGGTAACGTGCGACGAATCGTGGACTAGTGGTGCGCTTCCCGCATCTGCCCGATAAACACACAGGCCAACAGCGTAAAGATGAACGCTTGTAAAAATGCGACAAACAATTCGAGCATGCTGATCGCTGTTGCCATCAACACCGGCACTCCAGCCAGCGCCCAGCTCTTAAATGCGAAAATGAGACCGATCAGTGCAAGCAAGACGATGTGTCCCGCCGTCATGTTAGCGAACAAGCGAATCGTGAGCGCAAACGGTTTCGAAATCTTACCCACCATTTCGATGGGACTCATCACGATGAACATGATGACGCGCATCACGATTGGCAGCTCCTTGTTCCAATAGAACACGGAGTTCAGATAACCAAGACCATTGGCACGAATACCGGCAAATTCGACCACGAGTCCCGTCACAATCGCGAGTGTGGCCGTGACGGAAATATTGCCGGTTGCCGTGGAGCCATAAGGAATGAGTCCGAGCAGATTACAGAATAAGATGAAGAAGAACAGCGTCATCGCGAACGGCACGTATGCTTCACCGTGGTGACCGACATTCGGCAGTACCACCTCGTTGCGCAAATACAGTGCAATCGCTTCGACACCACCAGCGAAACCATGAGTCCGACCGCGCGTGGCATGCTGCGCACGACTGAAGTACGCGCCACTCAGCAACAAGGTGGCTGCAAGAGTCGCAGCAATGAGCATGAAGACCACATGCTTCGTTGGCGACAAGTCCAGTGCGAGCGACCCGATCTGCACGGGCGCGAATCTCGGCAGCTCAATCTCGACGTAGAAAGGCGACTTCCAATACGGAAGCTCTACGTGCGCGGCATCCGTGATGTGAGGCGTAATAAAATCTTCGACAGGCGCTTTTGGCGCCGCCGATTCCTGCGCGCGCAGCGCAAGCGGAGACGCGACAAGCATCATGAGTGCAAGCGCCTGCAACAACAAACGACGAAGCGAACCAGTCATCCCGAGGGTCCGGGTCAGGCGTTCAAGAAGAGCGGCTCGATGAGTGTCGAGACGAAATAAAACAGAACGAGCGAGAGCAACGCCGGACCTTGGGCGAGTCCCAACGCTTTGATACCGAGAAACGCCCAAAACGCAACCGTGGCAAAACGAATTACCACACCAAGCCCCCATCCAGCAATCACGTTTTGACGCGCGACCAAGCGCGCAATGGCAAACGTCACCGTCTGCACGAGAAGGGCCATCCACGCGCTGGCTTGCACAGCCGACGCTGATAGGGCATCTGTCCAAACAAAACGCTGCAACAACCACGACACCAAAATGACCAACAACAGCTGTGCGACGGTAAATGCCAATAATGACCGCCACATGTTCGTGCTCGTGGACGACGTCATTTAGACGGACCTTCGTCGGATGACCGTTGCGCTGCGGAGGTTGTGCCTTTCGTGCCGCGAACCGGTGCCATAAGCCGACGGTAACTCAGGAAAAATGTGCCGCCGCCGCCCAAGAACAGTCCCGATAACAGAAAGAGCGGAGCGCTGCCCAATCGTGTGTCGAACCAATTTCCGAGCACGACAAACAGCACGATCGCTGCAAAAAACTGGATACCGAGCCCCGCCAACGCCCATGGCGAGCGTTCGCGGGTGGGTGTTGTGTCTAGCGCCGTTCGACCCGGGTTTTCATCCATTCCGGGGTGAAACTAGGGGCTTGTGAAATTTTTCGCAAGCGAAACAAAACGTCCCTGCCGAAGGAAAACCGACGCATTGCCAAAGTCCCGGAAACGGCGACAGCGCCGTTACTTAACAACGCTAATGCGTCTTGACAGACCCTGCTGTAGTTGATAACGTGGCCTTGTACCGAAATGTGACAGACGATCGTCCAAGTTCATGCCGGTACTTCTCGTTTGCGGTGCCACTCCGCGCCGCCCATTCTTCTAATAAGTCTGATGCTTTCGCGCATCATCGTTCCACTGCTTGCCGCCGCCGTCCTCATTTTCGCGTGTAGTCCGCGAACGAAGAGTCCGGTGGCCAACGGGCGCGCGTCTGTGGTCTCCGCCGACGGTGTAACGTCGCATGTCATGGTGGATACGACGCACGGCCATGTGCGCTTTGCCATCGAAGTGGCGAACGACACGCGTAAACGGGTCGAGTTGAATTTTGCCGATGGTCGTACGCACGATTTCGCAGTGCTCGACGCTCGTGGTCGTGAAGTGTGGCGCTGGAGCACCGGCCGTATGTACACGCAATCCATGCAGAATCGCTTACTTGATGTGCACAATTCCGCTGTGTATGCGGAACGCTGGACACCGCCGTCGCCGGGTCAGTATGTGTTGGTTGCGCAATTGCACAGTGTGAATTATCCGGTCAATCAGCGCGTGGAGTTTGCCCTCCACTAACGAATGTGGACGCGGAACGGGGCCGACCGAGTCTCGCGCGAACTGCTGTACCGCTCCCATATTGCACTCGTCGTAAGCAACGGACGTCCTCGGACGTCCGTATGTGTTTGTATCCATTGCTCTCGCGACGTCACCCGTCCCCGTCCAGAACAGTCACACGTGAACGCATTTACTGACGCGAACGATCTCGTATTGCTTGACCGTCTCGCGGAAGCGCGACGCCAACTTTCCGCGCAAATTGCACAACGTATCGTTGGTCAAACGCAAGTGGTGGATGACCTTGTTGCCGCGCTGTTAGCGGGCGGTCATGTCGTGTTGGTTGGCGTGCCGGGGCTCGCTAAAACGTTGCTCGTGCAGACCGTCGCGCGTGCGCTCGATCTCACGTTCTCGCGTGTGCAATTCACACCGGACTTGATGCCGAGTGATATCACGGGAACGGAGTTGATGGAGGAGGAGCCGGGAACGGGGAAGCGCGCGTTTCGTTTTGCGCCTGGGCCGGTGTTTGCCAACATGGTGTTGGCGGACGAAATCAATCGCGCCCCACCGAAAACGCAGGCGGCGCTTTTGCAGGCGATGCAGGAGCGCAATGTGACAGTGGCGGGTCGCACTTACGAATTGCCGCGTCCGTTTTTTGTGCTCGCGACGCAGAATCCGATTGAACAGGAAGGCACCTACCCGTTGCCGGAAGCGCAGCTTGATCGATTCATGTTTGAATTGAAGGTGGGGTATCCGACGCGCGAGGAAGAAGAGCAAATCGTTACGTCGACCACTGGCGATAGCGAGGGGCAAGTCAAGCCTGTGTTGGGTGGCGAGGAATTGCTTGCGATGCAACGGTTAGTGCGTCGCTTGCCGGCGCCGCCGAGTTTGGTGCAGTATGCGGTGCGCCTGGCGCGGAGTACACGGCCGGAATCGGCGGAGGCGACCGCAATGGTCAAGAAGTATGTGAGTTGGGGCGCGGGACCTCGTGCTTCGCAGTATTTGGTGCTGGGGGCGAAGGCGCGGGCGGCGATGGACGGGCGTGCAATGCCGGACATCGACGACGTACGCGCGGTGGCGCCGTCGGTGCTTCGGCATCGCCTCGTGGTCAATTTTCAGGCAGAAGCAGACGGCATTCCGATTGACGCGTTGATCGACCTGCCGAAGTAGCTGGAGCGGGTGGAGGGTGCGATGACACTTCGGTGACGCCACCATAGAACGTGTGGGTCCGACCATTCCACTTGAGGGATTTATGGCCCGACCACACGCCCGCCGCGAGCATCCGTTTTTGCGCACCATTGACCGTACGGTCGCGCCCACGCTTGACCCGCAGGGGCGCGCGCTGATCCGTCTCCAAACGCTTGGGGCGGCGACGCTGTTGGTGGGGGACGCGCGCTTGGATCCGTCAACCGGCACGTTGTTTTCACTGCTGTTGCGTTTAGCGTATGCGCCGGAGATGCGCTGTGCGCGCGACACGCTGCTTGCCGAGTTGTGGCACGGGCAGACGCCGGTTCGGCAGCGCGCGAATCTGCGGCAGGCGTTGTATAAGTTGCGGCAACTGGGCGTACGCGCCGGGTTGGTCGGCGAGGTGGTGGAGCTGGATGTTGCACAGGTGCTCTCTACATTTTCGCTTGAGCGTACCAGTGAACAGTTTGAACGGGATGTGACGCGCGGGCAGGAGCTGTTTGGTCTGTTTTTGCCCGCCTATGTGGCGTCATCGCCGGATTTTCAGGACTGGCTCGATACAGAGCGCGAGGCTGTGCACGCCGATGTGCGTCGGGTACTCGTGGGTCAGCTGCGTACGCGTCGCGAGCGGGCGGATTGGAGTGGCGCTGAGGCACTTGCGCGGTGGTTGCTGCAGTTTGATCCGCTTAATGAAGACGCGACGCTGACGGTCGCGGAGTGCACGGCATTGGCGGGCTCCAAATCAGAAGCTGTCGCCATTCTCGATAAGTATCTTGCAGAATTGGGTATTGGGGCCGGTGATATTCGATTGCCGGCGGCGATGTTGCGACGACGGATTGCTGAGCCGATCGCGCGCGGACGCATTTCGTTTGCGCCGACGGAGCGACACTTCATGGGGCGTGAAGAAGAACTCTCGGTGTTGACGATGATGATGCGTCGTGCGCGGTGGCATGATGGCAGCGTGGTGTTACTGCACGGTACATCCGGCATGGGGAAAACGCGGCTGACGAGCGAACTTGCGAAGGTGGGCGCGATTGAGGGATTTCGGACGATGCGTGTGGGGTGTCGCGAACTCGATACGATGCGACCGCTGTCTATATTTTTGGATCTTGCGCCGGCGATGTTGTCGATGCCTGGCGCGCTCGGCTGCGCGCCTGAGAATCTTCGAATGTTGAAACGGTGGATGCCGCGCGCGTTTGTAACGCCCGAGCTTGAGCCCGAGACTGTGGAGCTGGGTGCAGTGATTGAGCCTGCAATTGGCGAATTGGATGGATTGAGCGTTGCGCCGCCGTACCAGGTGGTATCGTCGTTGCGACGCGCGCTGATCGACTTGATTGCGGCGGTTTCTGATGAGAAGCCGTTATTGCTGGTTGTTGATGACGCGCACTGGATCGACGACACGTCGTGGGAAGTGTTGGCGGATTTTATTGAGCATGCTGACTCCACGCGTGCTTTTGTAGTGTTGACCTCGCGCGAACCTCACGTGCGGGCGACGCGTCCAGAACGTGTACCGACTGCGTTGCGCATTCGTCCGTTGCATCCGTTGTCATCAGAGAGTTCGTTGGCATTGGCGCGCGCGATCAGTGACGACTTGTCAGCGCCGTTAACGGACGCGTTGGGCGACTGGTTTGTGAAGGCTAGTGAGGGTGTGCCGTTATTTTTGCGATCATTGGTGAATCATTGGATTGAGTCTGGCGAAGCCGGTGGTGTACCGCCGACGTTGGGGGAAGTGATTGAGCAGCGGTTAGCGAAGCTGAGTGTTACGGCGTTGCTTGTGCTCCAAACTGCCTCCGCATTGGGTGATTCTGCGACTGTTTCTGGGCTTGAAGAAGTACTCGAACTTGGAGTCTTTGACATCCTCACCGCAATTGACGAACTAGACAAAGCACACACTCTCGCGGACCGCGGCGATTCAACGGTTTCAGTACATGAGCTTTTGGCACAAACAGCAGTGGCAAAGCTTGGGGTAACCGCTTCTCGGTACGTGCATCGTCGCGTTGCGCTCTCGCTAGTGCGTCGCGCACAAAAGATCCCTTCACTTCGCGATGCTCTACGCATTTTGACCAGTTGGCGGGCGGCAGCCGATGCCGATTCTTTCAGCCGATATTTAATTCTTTACGCCCAGACGTTACTAGCTGCAGGCGACGGCGGAACGCTCTTAAAATTCGTCGATGAGGCAATTGTTCGGTGCAAAGACGAACATCTCGAGAGTTTGAAACTGATCCGAATGCAAGCAGAAGTCGAGTGTGGATTGCACACGTCAGCGGTTCGCGGGGATACGTACGCCGTGCGTTTTGATCTTACTTATCGAGCCACCTCGTCCTCTGATATCAGTGAACTATTATCTCGGATGGAAGCAGCATTTCGTGCGGACCCAAGTGCGGACAGGGAAGCAATTGCAAGATCAGCGATCCTCATTTCGGGTGATCCCCATACTAGCCTGGACCTACGACTGCGAGCGGCGGATCTCGGAATTCGTATTGCTGCGAACCTCTGCTCGTCAGATCTAGCGCAAGAAGCCTATGAAAGTGTTGACGACCAGTTGCTGGATCCGCGACACGAAGAGCAGTCCGCCGCAATAGACGTTGCATACCACACACTGTTTGGCGACATGGCACGCGCTGAACGTGTTGCGAAACTTCTGTTGTGCTCCGCCATGAAGTCCACAGTCTCTACAGGCAGATACTATAAACTTTGTCGCGCCGCTTATGCTTTGCGGATTTGCGGCGAGTGGGGATTAGCTCAGTCTGGATTTGACGAAGCGCGGAGAAATGCCGAGGCGGAAGGCACAACGGCGCTGATTGTGTACCCGCATTGGCAACTCTCGGTAATAGCACTTGAGCTTGATGATAAGGAAAAGGCACGTCGACACGCAGACATTCTTTCAGACGCTTTTTGTCTTGCACCCAGCGATGGCGCAGGTCATTACGTTTTCTCACACTTAGCGCGACTTGCCATTGAGGACAAAGAAGTGACGACAGCCGGAGCCGCCATTTTAGTGGCGGCTCAGCATCTGATAAAATGCCCGACCGCGAAATCATATGCATATCACGCCGCACTTGAACTCGGTGCTTCGCTTTTACAAACGGGGAAACTTCAGCGCATTGATCGGTCACTGCTTGACGTTGCTATTAGTAGACACTCACTCACAGCACGATTTGGAACTAGCGACTATTTGACATCGGTTATCGGGGAGTCGCTCGTGGCGTCAAAACGGTACTCTGAGGCCGCAGATTTTATTAAAGGTTATCTCAAAACGCAGCGTCGTGACCGAGGACCAATTGCGTCCGGTCTTGCAAAAGTGTGCGCGAAGGTGGCCGCGAGATAGTTTGGCGCGATTATCTTCGGTGCGGGATCGACGGACCCTTCGGCTAACGTGATGTGCGTCAAATTCCAGAAATATTAATTCACTACACCTATGATCTTGCAAGCTTTCGCGTTGAACGGGAAACGTCGCCGCGTTTTTTGAGGTCGTGCCTACACCCGTCGTAATTATCGATTGGGTAGCCTTGGCGGCAAAGCCGGTTGGCGCTTTCGCAAACGCTTAAACTCCAACTGTCGATGGTAATTTAGTGGCGTTGGCGCGACTGAATGGTGCTTTTTGAGAAAGAGCGATTGCGGCAGTATCAACGGTCGTCAAGTTCTTGGTTGGTTCCGGCAAGACTGAGAGCGTGAAGGCAGGAGATGTTGGGCAATTCCATTAGAACTCGTTTTCGTACGCGCGTTTGCGCACGAGCATATGGATCGCTTATGAAAATCTGAACAGTGACCCTACCTCTTGATACACGACACACGTCGCCGTCCGCAAATAGCGTCAGCGTCAGTCCGAAGCAGTGCGGTAATTTCAGTATTGATTTGAACAGCGAGCTTTGCTCACCCCATTCAATTTAAGGAAGACTCAGCACCACTATAAACTGGCGTCTCGACTAGGAGCATCGACTAAGCCACCGCCGGCATTTTCGGGCGGCGCCGCATCTCTAGTATTTGAGTAAATGTTCGGGTGCTTTTGGTGTCGTCCGCAGTGAACAATTGCGGGTATAGTGGACTAGCGAGCAATGCATCGCAAATGAATGGATCAAATTGCTTACCGCGCTGTTTGATTAGCTCCGCCCTAACTTCTAACTCCGTCATCGCTTTCCGATACGGTCGATCAGTGGTCATCGCATCAATTGTGTCGGCAAACATGATGATACGCGAAGCCAGAGGAATATCGCGTGCGCTCAATTGATCAGGATACCCAGTACCATCCCAATTCTCGTGATGATGGCGAACTATCGGAACCACCGGATACGGGAAATCAATCGCCGACAAGATGTCCGC
>JANYFO010000122.1 GCA_025362635.1 Gemmatimonadaceae bacterium
CGATGGACCCGGTGTGCCGGTGGGCGAGGAGTTGCGCATCTTTGAAGCCTTTTATCGGCCAGCGGGAGTGCCTCCCGATGTACGCGGCACCGGATTGGGACTCTCCATCGCACGAGGCCTCGCAGAAGCGCAGGGCGGTACGCTGACATACGTCGCCCGCAAAACTGGCGGCGCGCTCTTCACGCTGCTTCTGCCCGCCGTGAATGCGGACCTACTGAACGGAATCTCGACGTAGCAAACGTCACCCGTCTTTACATCTTCTTTACCTCCATAGACCGCACCCTTTGTGCGCGCTTCACGACAATGGCAACATTCTTCGCCTCTTAAAGGTTGTCTCGATCCCTTCAGAGGAGTCTCTCGTGCTGGATATCGCCTACATCGTGGGCACATTGCTGTTTTTTGCGCTGATGCTGGCCTACGTGCGCGGTTGTGCCGCACTCGGCAAGCGATCTCCCGGTGATGTTGCCGTTGAGGACCGTGTACCGTGAGCCTCGACTCGATGGCTGCGCTGTTGCTTGCGATCGCCGTGATCGGATACCTCGCGTATTCGCTGTTGCGTCCCGAACGGTTTTGAGGCGCAACACATGACAGCCAACGGTTGGACCCAGATCGCGATCTTCTGTTTGGCGATGTTGCTCGTTGCCAAACCGCTCGGCGTGTATCTCGTGCGCGTGTTTGACGGCAGTGTCGGCTGGTTGCGCCCGATCGAGCGCGGCATTTATCGCGTGTGCGGCGTTCAAGACGACGAAGATCAGCATTGGACGCGCTACCTGGCGGCGTTGTTGCTGTTCAGTGTCGTCTCGCTGCTGCTCACGTACGTCGTGCTCCGCCTACAGGACAAGTTGCCGCTCAACCCGCAGAACTTTGCGGCGTTGCCAGATCGGCAAGCGTTTGAAACCGCCGTAAGCTTCACGACGAATACCAATTGGCAAAGTTATAGCGGTGAGTCGACGATGTCGTACTTCACGCAGATGACGCAATTGGCATTTCACAATTTTGTTTCGGCAGCCGTTGGACTCGCGGTTGCCGTCGCGTTAGTGCGTGGTATTGCACGTCGCGGTGAAGAGGCACGCGGTCGCCTCGGCAACTTCTGGGTCGACCTCACGCGCGGCATTTTGTACGTGCTGTTACCGCTCTCGCTCGTGCTCTCACTCATTTTTGTGCAGCAGGGCGTGATCCAAAACTTTACACCGTCGCTCGATATTACGACCCTCGAGGGCGCGAAGCAGACTATCGCGATGGGTCCAGTCGCGAGTCAGGAAATTATCAAGCAGCTTGGCACAAATGGTGGTGGATTTTTCAACGCGAACTCTGCGCACCCATTCGAAAATCCAACGCCGTGGTCCAATTTTTGGGCAATGATCACGATCTTCATGATTCCATCGGCGCTCGTGTACATGTTAGGGCGCATGACCGGCAACCTGAAGCATGGCTGGTCGGTCTGGGCGGCAATGTTTCTGCTCTTTTTCGGTGGCGTGACGGCAACATATTGGGCTGAAGCGCGCGGCAATCCCATTCATGCAGCCCACGGCATCGACGTCGCGACCACGGCGGTCAATCCTGGCGGCAACATGGAGGGCAAAGAGGTGCGGTTTGGCATCGTGAACTCTGCGCTCTTTAGCGTTGTGACCACGGATGCATCATGCGGTGCCGTGAACGCGATGCACGATTCGTTCACGCCCGTTGGTGGACTCGTGCCGATCGTCAACATGCAGCTTGGTGAGGTCATCTTCGGCGGTGTCGGTGCCGGACTGTATAGCATGCTGATCTTCGTGGTGCTCACGGTCTTCATCGCGGGTCTGATGGTCGGACGCACGCCGGAATACCTCGGAAAAAAAATTCAAGCGCGCGAAGTGCAAATGGTCATGCTGTATGTGCTCGCGGCAGCAGCGTCGATCCTGATCTTTACGGCCGTCAGCGTAGCCGCACCGACCGGGCTCGCGGGATTAAACAACAGCGGCCCACACGGACTAACGGAAATTCTTTACGCATTCTCGTCAACCACGGCCAATAACGGTTCGGCGTTCGCTGGCCTCACGGGGGGCACGTACTGGTACAACACGCTGTTCGGTGTGGCGATGTTGATTGGCCGCTTCGCACTCATCGTCCCCGTGCTTGCGCTCGCTGGTTTTCTCGCTGAGAAACGAGTGGTGCCCGCTTCAAGTGGCACGTTCCCCGTCAGTGGCGCGCTGTTTTCAGCATTGCTCATTGGGGTCGTGCTCATTGTCGGTG
>JANYFO010000321.1 GCA_025362635.1 Gemmatimonadaceae bacterium
GGCGCCTTCGGCATACCCGGATTTTTCGTCAGCTCCACCCACGTATCACCTCCATCTTTCGACTTCCACAGTCCGCTGCGGCCACCGCCCGCATCCATCCCCCACGGCGTGCGCTGAAACTTCCACATGGCCGCAAAAAGAATTCGCGGATTCGTTGGATCGAGCGACAAATCCGTCGCGCCCGTCGAATCATTGACGAAGAGAATTTTCTTCCATGATCTCCCACCATCCGTCGTACGGAAGACACCACGTTCGGCGTTAGGACCAAACGCGTGTCCGATCGCGGCAACATACGCGATGTCCGGATTATGCGGATGAACGCGAATTGCCGTGATCTGATGCGTGTCGCTCAATCCCAACGACGTCCACGTTGCGCCACCGTCCGTGCTACGATACACACCGCTACCATACGTGAGATCTTCGCGCAGCTGCGACTCGCCCGTGCCGACATAAATCACATTCGGGTCGGACGGCGCCACCGTGAGAGCGCCGACCGACGAAATATCCGTTCGACCATCGGTAATGTTTTCCCACGACATCCCAGCGTTGGCGGACTTCCACACCCCACCGTTCGCCGCACCGAAATAAAATACCAAGGGTTTGGTAGGATCTCCTGCAACCGCGTCGACGCGACCGCCGCGAAACGGGCCGATGAGCCGCCAACGCAGTGATTTAAAGGCGCGACTCGTTGCGTTGGGATCCGAATAAAGCGCCGGATTGTACGCCGGTCGCGTCGACGACGTCGTCGTGGTTCGCGGCGGTTCACTTTTTTGTGGTTGCGCATCAAGAACACGCAGCGAAACGGTGTGCACAAACACGGCACACGCGATCATCAGGACACCACGCACACTTGACCGCATACACGCTCCGTTGAGAGTCCTTCGTTTAAGCAATCCGACGGCTACCGCTTCGCGCGAAACCAACGCGCCGCCAACACCCCACCAATAAATCCGCCGAGATGTCCTTGCCAGCTCACGCCCGGTACACCGGGCATGACGCCCAGCACAACTCCGCCCCACAGCGCGGTCACCATCACGCTCAGTGCAATGCTGCCCAAACTGCGCGTATGCCAGCAGCTCAGCATCAGAAAGCCGAGATAGCCAAAAATGACTCCGCTGGCGCCAATGTGCACGGACCCCGACGCTCCGAGAAGCCAAGCCATCAACCCGGAGCCCAACATGGCAAAGAGTGTGACCGGAATGAAATGGCGTGCATCGCGCAGCATCACCAGCCAACCCAGCATCACAAACGGCACGCTGTTCGACAACAAATGTTGCAGGTTTGCATGCAAAAATGGCGCGAACAGAATGCCACGAAGCCCCACCAGCGTACGCGGCACGATCCCATAGACCAGCAGTGCGCCACCCGACACAATCGTGGCTGCAAAAGTTATCCACGAGACAGCAAGGGTGCCGCCGAGCACGAGCGATGGTCGTTTTACGTGCTTGGTGAGTGCGGTGGTGGGCATGCAGGAGTATGAGGGCGCGTTGCAAGTGTCGGCAAGCATGCGAGTGCGAACGTTGCCGGAGTTTTTCGGTTGTGATTGAGGCTTGACGCGCACGCTGCGGGCGTCGACCATTGCCGGATGCTCAATTCTCTCTTCGGTTGGTGGAACGCGGGTGATGCGCGTGCCAAACGCGCGCTTGTGGCGGCATCGGCTGGTTGGATGCTCGATGCATTCGACGTCATGCTGTATGCGCTTGTCATTCCGTCCATCATCGCGGAGTTTGGGCTCACCAAAGGACAGGCGGGATTGCTCGGCTCCGTTACTTTGCTCGCCGCTGCTGGTGGTGGCATTGCGTTTGGCTTTATCTCTGATCGCTTTGGACGTACGCGCGCACTCATGGGCAGCGTGCTCATTTACTCGGTGGCAACGGCGTTGTGTGGCCTGTCGCAAAATCTCGCGCAGCTGATGTTATTTCGCACCATTTTGGGCATCGGTATGGGCGGTGAATGGGCGAGTGGTGCGGCCTTGGTGAGCGAGAGTTGGCCGGACGCACATCGCGGCAAAGCCTTGGGGTTTATGCAAAGTGCGTGGGCCATTGGTTACGGACTTGCTGCGTTGGTGACCGCGATTGTATTGCCCGTGTTTGGCTGGCGCGCGGTATTTTTTGTTGGCGTGTTGCCGGCATTACTCACCATTTGGGTGCGACGCAACGTTGAGGAGCCCGAGCTGTGGAAGGAGGCACGCAAGGCCGCCGCCGCCGCACCTCGTGAGTCACGGCCAAGCCTCGCGCTGGCCTTTCGTGGATCGTTGGGGCGTGTCACCATTGCGGTCACGTTCATGAATGCATGCACGCTGTTCGGCTGGTGGGGACTCAACACCTGGATTCCCTCCTACTTATCGCTTCCCACCACATCGGGTGGTATTGGATTGACGGCGCGCGTCATGTCGGGGCTCGTCATCGCCATGCAAGTGGGCATGTGGCTCGGCTACGTGACCTTTGGGTTTGTCAGTGACGCTGTGGGGCGCAAGCGCACGTACATCACGTACTTGTTGCTGGCGAGTTTATTGTTGCCGCTGTACGGCATCACACGATCGCCGTTGGTGCTGCTCTTGCTTGGGCCGCTCGTCGCATTTTTTGGCACTGGATACTACAGCGGGTTTGGCGCACTGACGGCCGAGCTATATCCCACGAGTATTCGCGGCGCGGCGCAGGGCTTTACCTACAATCTTGGTCGCATCGCCAGCGCAGCCGCGCCGTTTACGGTGGGCAGTATGGCAGCGTCACGAGGATTCTCGTCGGCATTTGCGGTAACGGGTGGCGCATTTTTGCTCGCCGCCATTGCGTGGCGATGGATTCCCGAAACGCGCGGGCGACGACTGACGTAACGTCGCGCCCGCGCGGAACAGGTGCTGTTAGGCCATCTTCGCTTGTAACCGACGATCGATTGTGTCGAGAAATGTTTCGGTGTCGAGATATGGCGCCGATTTGCTGATGAGGATGGCGAGATCCTTCGTCATCTCGCCTGATTCGACGGCCTCGATACACACGGCTTCAAGCGCATTGGCGAACGCAATGAGCGCGGGCGTACCATCCAACTTGCCTCGGTGCGCCAAGCCGCGCGTCCACGCAAAAATCGATGCAATGGGATTTGTTGACGTCTTGTTGCCTTTCTGATGCTCGCGGAAATGCCGCGTGACCGTACCGTGCGCCGCCTCGGCTTCCATCGTCTTGCCGTCCGGTGTGAGCAGTACACTCGTCATCAAGCCGAGTGAACCGAAGCCTTGCGCGACGATGTCCGACTGCACGTCGCCATCGTAGTTTTTGCACGCCCAGACATAGCCACCTTCCCACTTGAGTGCTGCCGCCACCATGTCGTCGATTAAGCGATGCTCGTACGTGATACCCTTCGCATCGAAATCGGCTTTGAACTCGTCGTTGAACACCTGTTCGAAGATGTCTTTAAACGAGCCGTCATACGCTTTGAGGATGGTGTTTTTTGTGCTCAGATACACCGGATACGTGCGCTGCAAGCCGTACGTCAAACTCGCGCGTGCAAAATCGCGGATGGAATCGTTGTAGTTGTACATGCCCATGGCGACACCGCCATCCGCACCAAACTTTGCGATCTCAAATTGTGTTGGTGGTGTGCCGTCGGCCGGCGTGTACGTCATTGTAACTGTACCTGGGCCGACCACCTTAAAATCCGTGGCCTTGTATTGATCGGCGTGCGCGTGACGACCGATCACAATGGGTTTCGTCCATCCTGGCACGAGCTTAGGGATGTTTCGCATAATGATGGGTTCGCGAAAAATCACACCGCCCAAAATATTACGGATCGTGCCGTTAGGACTCTTCCACATTTTTTTGAGTCCGAATTCTTTGACGCGTGCTTCGTCCGGCGTGATGGTCGCGCATTTCACAGCGACGCCATGTTTCTTCGTGGCCTCCGCCGAATCGATCGTCACCTGATCGTTCGTTGCATCGCGATGCTCGATGCTGAGGTCGTAGTATTCGAGTTGGATGTCGAGGTAGGGCAGGACAAGTTTGTCCTTGATGAACTGCCAAATGATACGCGTCATCTCGTCGCCGTCCATCTCGACGACGGGATTTACAACTTTGATCTTGGCCATGATGTGGTGTGCTGTGTAGGCGAAGGAGCGTACAGGCATTATGAAGAGACGCCGTGAAACTAAGGTGCGTGACGGCGCACGAGTCAGCTACCTCTTGCGCTCGGTCGCGCTTTACTCAGGTACCGTGCCTTGCAGAATTGCGGCCATGCGATGGGCGTCGATGTTCCCACCACTGACGATGCACACCACGCGCTTGCCTTCAAATTGGCCGCCGCGCGCTGCGGCCAATGCGGCCGCACCGGCACCTTCCGCGATCACGCGAGCACGGTCGGCCAGCAATCGCACAGCATCTGCAATTTGCACTACGCTCACCACCACCGTACCGGTCAGTAGCTCCTGTACCAGCGGCCACATTTCACCAAATACGGCCCCGCTTCCCATGCCGTCGATGAACGTGCGCGTGTAAGTGACCGGGGTGGGTGTACGCGCGGCAAGCGATGCCGTCAAAGGCGCCGCCGTTTCTACTTCGACCGCCAACACGTGCGTGCGCGGGCTGAGCGCGCGCACGACGGACGCGATGCCACACGCGAGGCCACCACCGCCGTACGGCACCAGCACAACATCCACGTCCGGGAGCTCTTCGAAAATTTCGAGCGCGATGGTCCCGTTGCCCGCCATTACGCCCGCGTCAGCAAACGGATGGATGAAGAGTCCCTGCATTCCTGGAAATTCGTGCCGCACGAGCGTTTGCCACCATTCCTCGAACGGCACGCGAAATACTACGCCACCCAGCCGTTCAATTGCATCAGTTTTTGCACGCGGCGCGTGTTCCGGCACCACCACTTGGCAGCGCACCCCTAGATCGCGCGCGCACCACGCAACACCCTGCGCCATGTTACCCGCACTCGCCGTGTAGACACCATCTGCAAGCGCATCGGGTCCAGCAATCGCCATCGCGTTCGCGGCGCCGCGAATCTTGAACGAGCCAATGGGTTGCAAGCTCTCAAGTTTGAGGTAAATTTCGCCGCTCGCTTCGGCCGTATGCAGACCAAGCAAGGGCGTGCGCAGCGCCACCGTCGCGATGCGGGCCTGCGCAGCACGGACGTCGTCCAGCGACGTTGGTTTAAGTGTCATCGCCAAAATTCCGCGTTCCGCGTAGCTGTAGTTACCGGCATGGGCCAAATGGCTTCAAAAGAAGGTCGCATACAGATGAGTTCGCCAAGGAAGTTACCGCCATTGTTCACCTCTGGCCCGTCTCATGCATGTTTGTTCCTTTATGACTACTCCTGTTAACTTCGCCCGCGTTTCGCGGATCGTCCCGCTCGCATCCCTTGTCCTCACACTGAGTCTCACCGCGTGTGCGGTTTCGCAGCAGCAAGAGGTTGCGCTCGGCCAGCAGGCTGCCGATCAGGTAAAGACGCAAATGGCCATGTTAAATGACGGTGTTGTTACCGCGTACGTCAGTGCGTTGGGCAATTCGATCGCGCGAAAGACCTCACGTTCCGATCTCAGCTGGCAGTTTAGTGTTGTGAACACCGACGTCGTGAATGCGTTTGCGCTCCCGGGAGGCTTCATCTACGTCAATCGCGGTATTCTTTCACGCGCTGACAATGAGAGTGAACTGGCGGCCGTGATCGGTCACGAGATCGAGCACGTCGTTCGCCGACACTCGGTGAAGCAAATGGAGCAGGCACAGGGTGCCAATATCGGCGTATCGCTCGCATGCGTGCTCACAAACGTGTGCAACAATGAGGCGGCGCAAGCGGCCATTCAGGTTGGCGGAACGGCGGTGTTTGCGAAGTTTAGCCGAACGGATGAAAAGCAGGCGGACGACGGCGGTTTCCAGAACGTGGTTCGCGTTGGCATTAGTCCGCGTGGGATGCTGACGTTTTTCCAAAAACTCCTTGCCGAGGAGCAGCGGAGCGGAGGCACAGGCGCTACCGCTTCGTGGTTTGCTGACCATCCGGGCACGCAGGACCGTATCGATGACGTGCGGCAAATGCTTGCGACCACGCCGCCCGCGACGCTCAACGCGCTTCGTTCAGACTCGCCGGATTATCAGAATATGAAACGTCGTCTCGCGCAGCTGCCTGCGGCACCGAAGGCCGCAACGCGATAGCGTTGTACATCGCGTACGAGTGGCGCGCTCACTTCGCGAGTAATCCCGTGAGCACGCCAATGCTGAGTGCAACAACAGCCGTATTAAATGCGAATGCAATGACGCCGTGCAGTAATGCGGTACGGCGCATGAAACGCGACCTGACCGCAATGTCCGAGGTTTGAGCGGTCATACCAATCACAAATGCGAAATACGCGAAGTCCAGATAGTCGGGCGATGTCTCGTCGCCCGGAAAGGCGAGGGCGGCAGACTCCTTGTCGATGATCGTGCCATCGTCGTAGAACAAGTGTGCATAGCGCAACGTGAACACGGTGTGAATAAGAAGCCACGAGAGCGCGACGGCTGAAAGTGCGAGGCCAATCGCGGCATTGCGTTCGCCGACTTGCATGGACGTGGTGGACTGCAAGAGCAACACGACAGCCAGCAATGATGCGCTTGCCCCTAACACGACCAGCACGAGTGCAACAAGTCGGCTGTTATCTTCGCTCTGGGCCAGCACACAGATCTGTTCTGGACGCAGCGTAAGGATGGTCAGCCATGTGAGGCTCAGCGCTACGAGCGCAAAGCCATCCCATGCGGCGACGGCGCACATTTCCGGACCAATCACAGTGCGCAGTGCAATCGCTGTGAGGATGCTGGACACAAGCGCGATGATGAGACGCGTCCCCGCACGAAAGTGTGCTAATCGGACGCGCCATCGCCGATCTTCAGTCTGCGTCACTGAGGTGCTTGACCGCGGTGGTACTTCCATCAGCGGAGCACCAGACGCGACGTGCGCACGCGATTCGTCGCAAGATCCGTCCATGCCAGAACCGCGTCCGTGCCGTCAAGCACGAGCTTGGGCGCACCACCCGCGCGCTTTCCTTCGCCGAGGTTTGCGACATCGAGTGCGTCTGACTTAGCGCCGGTTGGTGACACGCGTCGAATACGGAGCACGGCTGTCGCGCCGCGTCGTTCAATCCACGAGACCATTGCGTCACCGTTCGGCGTCATCACGACGCCGACACGACCATCTGGAACACTCTCGTTGATTTCCACGGGCGTACCGAAGGTGGTGGCGGTATCACGCGAAAACGCGACGCGCACGCGTGCGGTGTCGCGGGCGCCAGTGAACCAGGCGACGGCAACAGCCGCACCGCGCGCCGCGATCGCCGGACCGTTCACCGGGCATCCGCGATACAGCCAATGATCATCATGCGCAGACACCGGCGTTTGCCATTCGCCGTGTGCCACGCGCACCACGCTAATGTCGCGAATGTCGCCGTCGTGTCGATCACGATACGCAACCACGGCGCCACCCGGAACGGCGGTCGCGGACGTGTGGCAACAATCGCAAATCATGTTATCGACAACTTGTTCGACTTGGGGGTCGCCGGCCTTATCGAATGCGGCGAACGCGAGTTGCGTGCGACGAGTGGCCGTATCTGCATCTTCGTTGTGCCGACCATCCACCCAAATCATTCCACTCGTGTCACCCACTTGCAGCCACGAGACAAATCCGTGTTCGGTGGTGGTGACATCGCGATGCGGACGGCGCGGGACACTCCACGACACGCCACGATCGAGAGAATGCGAGAGCAATATGTCGTAGCCGCGGGCACTATGCTTGCCTCGCCACGCCGCGATGAGTCGACCGCTCGGCTCCTCGTGCACGGTTGGTACATCGGTTGCGCTCACCAGCATGTTGAGCCCAGTCGCAACCGTTCGTGTTGGTGACCACGCGTTCCCACCAGTGTGTGTTCGCACGGCAAAGCGCAGCGCGAGCGATGAATCCTTCGCCTTTTCTTGCCATGACACGTACAACTTACCGGAGCTGCTCATGGTGAGCCCGGGTTGTGCGCTGCCGACCGGAGCAGGGTTTTCCATCGGCATGAGTTGCAGCGCCGGGAGTTTTTGCTGGTTCGTCGAATCGCTTCCCTTACACCCAAACGTGAGCAGCAACGGATATAGCACAACACGACGATAACTCAGCACGAACTTCTCCTGGCGCGTGACGACGAGAGACTGGTGGCGCAAAATTGGTGGCTGGTGCAATCCACCAATATTGTGAAACGTACCGCACGTTTGCTAGAAACGACGCATCATCGCGTTCGCGTAAACTGTCCCTCAGGCTAATTTGTTGGGCATGCGTATCTTGTTTGCCGAGGATGACCGCCAGCTCCGCACGTCCATTGCGCGGGGGCTTCGCGAAGCGTCATACGCCCTCGAACTGGCGGGTACCGGTCCATTGGCGCTCGCGCTTGCCGAAACGCGACGATTCGACGCGATCATCCTGGATATCCTGTTACCCGGCATGAGTGGCATACAAGTGTGTCACGCGATTCGTGAGCATGGAGATCGCGTACCCATCCTCATGCTAACGGCGCTTGATAGCGTCGAACAACGGATTGCCGGACTTGATGCGGGGGCAGATGATTACCTGACAAAGCCCTTCGATTTCGGCGAACTGTTGGCGCGTCTGCGCGCACTTGTTCGTCGGCATAGCGATACGCTGGCACCGCAACTTATCGTGGGCGACTTGGTGATCGATACTGGCCGCCATGTGGTGCATCGGAACGATCGTGAGATCACGCTCACGGCAAAGGAGTTCGCGTTTCTGCTCTACCTCGCGCGGAATGCGGGGCGAGTAGTGAGTCGCGCTGATCTGATGGCCCATGTGTGGGATGACACACGTAATACGTACTCGAACATCATTGATGTGTACGCGAGCCGGCTCCGACGAAAAATTGACGACGGCGAAGCGATAGCACTCTTTCACACCGTACGCGGAACTGGATTTTTGCTCGAGGCGCCAATTCCCACAGTGCGTAAGAGTGGCGCGCCCCGCGCGCGTAAGAGTGTCTCGCGCCGCGTCCCGTAACCTGATGTTGCAGTGGCCCTCGTCGCTGCGATCGCGTCTCACACTTTCGTACAGTGTGCTGCTGTTGCTTCCGCTCATATTGTTCGCGATCTCGTGCTACGTGGTGGTCACGCGTACGCTGGAGCATCGCACGGATCGTTTTATTAGTGACGCGCTCACTGCATTTTCGCGTGAGCTGATGGCCGAACGACGGTCATGGTCGATCGTCGT
>JANYFO010000235.1 GCA_025362635.1 Gemmatimonadaceae bacterium
CGGTTGTGCTCGCGTTTTATCGTCATTGGTATCGACCGTCCAACACAATTCTCTCGGTGGTTGGTGACGTCGACCCTGACGATGTGTATCGCGAGGTCCTCGCTCGACATGGTACGCTTTCCGCGGGCGTCGTTCAGCGCGTTGCGGGCCCTGTAGAGACGGCATTGCCAGGATTTCGTTCCAGCGAATGGAGCGGTGATATCGCGCAACAACAAATCGCCTTTGCTTGGCGCACGCCGGGCTTCGCGCACGTGGACACACCGGCGCTTGACCTTGCCGGCACGGCGCTCGGTACGGGCCGCGCGTCGCGCTTGTATCGTGCCGTTCGCGAGCGGAAATTTGCGTCGTCCGTGTCATCCTGGAACTACACCGCAGGCGACATCGGCGTGTTTGTGTTGCATGCGGAGTCGCCTGCGGAGCATGCCGTGCAGGCGACCAAGGAAGTGTGGCGTGAGGTGCAGGCCGCACGCCGTCAAGGCTTCCGACATAGCGAAATTTTGCGCGCTCAACGCATCATTGAATCGCGCTGGCTCCGTCGTCTTGAGACGATGGAGGGACAGGCCTCCTATCTTGCGACGTGGGAGGCGGAAGGCGGCTTGGACATGGCCGGCACCTACTACGATCGGATCATGTCATTGCGGCCTGACGGTTTGCGGAGTGCGTTGGAGCGCTATCTCGACCCCGCACAGATATCCATCCTGTCTTACCGACCAACCGCCGCGCTCATGCTCGCGCCGGATGCAAGTGCGCTCAAAAAAATGCTTCGCGACGTTGAAGGTTTAGGTAGCAGTGTGTTGCCACCGCCCAATGTCCCGACACCGTTGGGAACGCCGGTCATCGAGGCGCCGGCGCTACATTTGCGCGTTGTGTCTGAGGGCGTGCAGCACGGTGTGCACGTGTATCGCACCGCGCTCGGTGTCCCGTTGCTCGTGTTGCCACGTCGAGGGGCACCGCTCGCGCACATCGGCGTGTTGCAGCGTGGTGGCAGTAGCGCGGAAGCGGACGGGCAGGATGGATTGGCGCGACTCACCGCGCAGTCAATGCTGAAAGGCACTGCGTCGCGCAGCGGCGCACGCATCGCCGAAGACGCAGAAGAACTCGGCGCAAGCATTGGTGTGAGCGCGGCACTGGAAAGTTTGGGATGGAGTTTGTCTGTTCCCACACGGCATCTCGATAAAGCGGCGGCGTTGCTTGCGGACGTCACGCAACATCCAATTTTTCCCGCTGATGAGGTGCTCACCGAACGTGCGCTCGCGCTCGCGGAAGTCACGCGATTACGTGATGACATGTACCGGTGGCCTCTGCGCCTCGCGACGGCTGCGGCGAACGCGGGACACCCTTATGCGCGCTCGGTCATTGGCAACGCGCAGACACTCGGAGCCTTGGACGCCACCACCGCGCGTGCGTTCCATGACAAACATGTGCGCGTCGCGGACACCGTCATCGCTGTCGTGGGCGATGTCGATCCAGACGAGACGGCGACGTTGTTGGCGCGACATTTTGCGTCGTTGGTGTGGGAACCGGGTGAGCGCGGCCAGATGGTTCGATGGACAGAGCACGCACTGGTCGCTGCTGATGCACGCGACAAACAACAGACGGCGATGGCGCTACTGTTTCCGGGGCCCGCGCGCAACGATGTGCAGCGATTTTCGACGCGGGTGCTGTCGGCGGTGGCGAGCGGCTTGGGCGGACGGTTTTTCGAGCAGCTTCGGGACAAACAATCATTGGCGTATAGCGTGATGGCATTTCCCATTGAACGTCGGAACGGCGGTATGTTCGCGGCCTACATCGCGACGTCGCCAGAGCGTGAATCGGAAGCGCGCACCGGACTGTTGGGTGAATTTTCCAAGCTGTGTCGTGATGCTCCGACTGCTGATGAGTTGGATCGTGCGCGGCATTACCTCGTCGGCACGCATGCGATTTCGCAACAATCCGGCGGCAACGTCTTAGGTGACGCGGTTGAGGCGTGGTTGTTTGGCGAAGGGCTGCATGAGTTGCGTGAGGTCGATCAACACATTCGCGCCGTGACGAGTGCAGATGTGTTAGCGGTGGCGCAGCGATACTTCGACGCTACACGGTGCGTCGAAGGAATTGTGCGCGGTCCCATGCGAATACCGACGGAGTGAATTATCGCTCTACGCGTACGTCGCGCATGGCTTTTGCTGCGTCCGCAAGCGGGATAAATCCGCTTCGCATGCGACCGCTTGCTGCCCGCAAACCAAGCCAACTGTCGTAGTCTGCTGCCTCGCCAATAATTGCGCCACCAATCCACGCACGTCGCGATCCCCATGCGAGTGCGTGTCGAATCGCCGCGAGCTGTCCGTCGTCGCCGTGCGCGTGGGGTAGTCCACCAACATTCACTAACCAATGTGCTTGCGTTGCGCCTGCAGTGCTGGCCGCAAGTGCGTGCCAGCGTTCGAGCGCTCGCAGGCGTGCGTCTATCGAGGATAGTCCCGAGAAAGACGGGTACGACACGGCGCCGATAATGCCCACGGGCGATGCGGAGCGCGCCGACCACGCATACACCGCGCTGTCGGTCGCGTCAAAGCGGGACACCGCCCACCCGATGATCGTGCGCGGGCGTACGCGTTTAACGACGCGCGCTGCACTCGCCAGCGTGGTTTCCCACCAGATGGGCGGCAACGTGGCGCGCGAGAGCAGCGTCGGTACTGGATCGGTCATTGCCGGAAACAACACGTCAGGTCGAACCCGCACGAGCACACGTTCGATCAACGCCAAGTGTGCCGCGTCCGAGGGTGCGGCGGCCGCATTCGCCACGCTGAGGGCGATCGCGATACGCACGCTGTCGTTGCGCAGCGGTTCTAACACGCGGGCAAGCGAGTCCAACGACGCGCCGCGCGCTCCCTCGGCATTCAGCACGATGAGCACGATATCGGGTGCAAATCGTTCGGCCATTGCGCCATCCGCCACAACAGCACGGGCGGGAGGCGGTCCGTCGAGTGCCGGAAAGAGTCGCAAACCGATCAGAAAATCACCGGAGGGACGCGCTTGCATCGGTTCGCTCAGCGCGCCGGCAAAACTCCGCACGGCACCAACGCCGCGCGGCCACTCTATCACGAGCAGTGTGGTGGTCACAGTCGCCAAGAGCACGAGCACGGCGCGTGCGACGGCCGAAAGTCGCCAACGCGCGGGGTACGCCGGCGCAATCATCGGCACGAGCAACGCCAGCGGTGTAAGCAGCGCCGCGCGGCCGATTGTCATACCGATAACCGCATCGCGTGCTGCCACGGCGGCTTGCAAGCCGATTGGCGCAGAGCCATGCAATCCCACCAGATAGTCACCGATGGCCACCGCCGCAATCGCGAGATCGTACAGTAAAATAGGAATGCCAATCACCACCGAGACCAGTCGAGCCAGGATCGCGTAGATCACTTGGAGGACGAACGCACACGCCACGAGCGGCAGCAGCCACGCGATACCCGAGACCGTACGCGAACCGGCATCCGTCCCTGTCGCCACGGCCACAACGAGTGCGGGCGCTACCAACAGACCGCAAAAGCCGGTGATCTGGGCGAACGGTCGAGGAACTTCGTGGCGCGACGCAATCCAGCCGGCGAGAAAGATGTTCCACGCAAGGACGGCTAGGGCAACGACGAATGGGATTGGCGCGAGCTGCTCGCTCATGAAGGGACGTTAGCGGCGCCCACCGCTCGCGGGCACCCTGCTACCTTCTGAAGATGGAGCGCGCGACTCTTTTTACACTGCCAAACCTGGTGTCGACGTCACGCGTGGCGTTGGCGTTTGGCTTCTTGGCGTTTGATGGGGTGCCCACGCGGCTCGCGCTCATCGGCGTTGCGTCCCTGACGGATTTTCTCGACGGATGGCTCGCGCGGCGCACGCAATCGATGTCGCGCGTTGGGGCGCTGATCGATCCCGTCGCCGACCGATTTTTCGTGATGAGCGTGGTCGTCGCGTACGTCATTGGTGGACAGTTGTTGTTGTGGCAGGCCATTGCGATTGTGTTTCGCGACGTCATGTCCATTATCGGATGGTGTGTGGCGCGTAACGTGAGCTGGTTGCGTCCCATCACATTTAAAGCGCGGCTGATCGGCAAGCTGGTGACGGGCGCGCAGCTAATCACATTTCTCTCTGTGCTTTTAACGCCATCATGGGTGAATGCCATGGTGATCATCGTTGCGGTGCTGGGTTTC
>JANYFO010000255.1 GCA_025362635.1 Gemmatimonadaceae bacterium
TTGTTACTCATGTCCAAGAGCAATCGCTTTCCCAATGGTTTGGCAAACAGCAGCGGCACGGTGGGCACACGATTCATGTTTAACGGCGCTGGTCTTTCGCACGGGGAGTTTGAGCACGAAGTGCACGCGCACAAAGGGCCGGTGGTCACGCGCATCACGCACGAATTGTACGAGCTCGACCCAAAGCTCAATCTCATCGGCGGCGGTGGACATGATTTTCGCGTGTCCGTGCCCGCGCTGTTCCGCATCATGGAAATGCCGAGTGATGGTCCGCAGTGGGGTGCGGACTTTAAACGGCGACTGCGACCATGGTTTCTCAATTCGCTCACGTCGTACGGTCACACCACGTCGCTTCCAGTGGCCAGCAATAGTGTGTCACTCGATCCCGAGCTGAAGGACGCGTGGGGTCTACCGGCAATGCGCATCACCTTCAAAGAGCACGAGCACGATCTGCGTCTCTACAAGTACTTCCAGGACCGTGGACGAGACCTGCTGAGTGCCGCCGGCGCACTCAAGATCCACGACCAGCCGATAACCGACGATCCCGGCAGCACGGTGCATTTGCTCGGGACGTGCCGCATGGGGAATGATCCGAAAACGTCGGTGGTGGACAAATTTCATCGGACGCACGACGTGAAAAACCTCTTTATCGTCGACGGAAGCTCATTTGTGACAAGCGGTCGCGGCCAGCCAACAATGACGATTCAGGCACTGGCCTTTCGCGCTGCCGATCACATCGGGCGATTCGCCAAACGCAACGAAATTTGAGAATTTTTCCAACCAAACCGCGGCTGTCCGCTAGCGAGCTCGACTCGCCACGCAAAGTGTTGGGACGAACGGAGTAACGATCCCGCGGCCCACGCGTATTTGAAGTGGGCTGACCCCTTTCAGGCTCGTCCACGCGGGTGAATACTCCATATATGATATACTGCGAGTCCGGTCTCCCTCCCCCGGCTTGTAGCGCCCGGCGGTGTCGCGGGCTGTAACGCACAGTCTTGCACCACGTGCAAGGAGCGGTCGGCATGAACTTGTTTTTGGCGAGTACCGGAGTGTTGGCGGCGTTCGCGCTCACGAGTGCGTCCTCGCCCCCGTCGGTGCGATCAACGCCACCCGTAACGCCGTCGTCTACAGCGTCAACCACCTCGCTGCGTGCTATTCCGCGACCAGCTTCGGGCGTTCGACCGGCGCGCCTTGCCGTGCGTGGGGCGGTGACCACTGGATCGCGTGGCATTTCGAGTGCGGCGCTCACGGGCGTTGTGCAGCGCTACTGCGGATCGTGCCATAGCGCCACGCAAAAGAAGGGCAACCTTGTGTTGGCCACGTATGACGTGGACCTCGCCGCGTCCAACGTGGCGGTGTCCGAAAAAATGATTCGAAAATTGCGCGCGCAGATGATGCCACCGCCCGGATCAAAAAAGCCAACGGGTGACACACTGTTGGCATTAGTCGAAACGATCGAATCCACGATCGATCGCGCTGGCCCGATCAATCCGGGCACACGCACGTTCCAGCGCATCAATCGTCCTGAATACGAACGTGTGGTGAAGGACTTACTCGGCGTGCAAGTGAACGCTGGCGACTATCTCCCGCTGGACACGAAGAGCGCGAACTTCGACAACATCTCCGACGCACAAGCGCTGTCGGCGACATTGCTTGAGTCGTACTTGAACGCGGCCGCTGCGGTGAGTCGGATGGCGCTCGGTGATCGGCGTGCGCTGCCTAGTCAGACTGCATACAAGACCTCACCGTTTGGTTCGCAACATCCATGGGACCACGTGGACGGGACGCCCTACGGAACGCGCGGCGGTATGGTCGTCACGCACACGTTCCCCGCTGATGGCGAGTACGATTTTACGTTAAATGTTGGCGGCGGAATTGGTGCACGCCTTGAAGACCTTGTGATTTCGATTGATGGTGAACAGGTCTCGCTGCTTAAATACGAAAAAGGCATCGCACGCAACAACGCCTCTGCCGACGCGCCTGCTGGTGCAGATTACGTGCGCAGCGAGCCCGTCAAAGTGAAAGCTGGACAGCGCAAAGTGTCGGTCGCGTTTGTGCGCCGGACCGAAGGGCCGTACGAAGATCTTATCAAGCCCCATGAATGGTCGCGTGCGTCGCAGGGTACCGCGGCCGCTGGGACCACGGAAGCGCCCCCGTTGATGGAAGTTGATGTCAACGGTCCGTATCGCGTCACCGGCGTCTCAGCGTCGCCAAGTCGTCGATTGCTTGTCACCTGCAATCCAGCGGGTCGCATCGCACAACGGGCGTGCGCCGATCAAATCATTACGAAGTTGGCCACGCGCGCATACCGTCGTCCGCTTACCGTGCGCGACAAATCCAGCTTGATGACGTTTTATGATGGCGCCGCAAAATCCGCCGGCCCAGGTGCGTTCGAGGATGGTTTACAAAGTGCTGTGCAAGCCGTGCTCGCCAGTCCGTATTTCATCTTTCGTTTTGAGCCAGCGCCCGCAAACGCTGTGGCCGGCAAAGACTATCGCATTGGTGATTTCGATCTCGCCTCGCGTTTGTCGTTCTTCTTATGGGGCACGATCCCCGACGAGCGCTTGCTGAGCTTAGCGCGTCATCAGCAATTGTCGGACAAAGTTATTTTCAACACTGAAGTCAAGCGTATGCTCGCTGACCCGCGATCAGAAGCGTTATCGACGCGATTCGCGGCGCAGTGGTTGCGTTTGCAAGATTTGGATAAGGTGCATCCGGATGCATTTCTCTTTCCGGACTACGACCAGCAAGTCACAACGGCCATGCAACACGAGACCGAACTGTTTTTTAACGATCTCGTGAAAAACGACAAAAGTATGCTCGATTTGTACACGGCAGACTATACGTTCGTGAACGAGCGCTTGGCGAAGCATTACGGCTTCCCGAACGTGACGGGCGATGAGTTCCGGAAGGTGCAGTATCCCGATGAGACCCGTCGCGGGTTGCTCGCACAGGGGAGCATGCTCGTGCAAACCTCGCTGGGCAATCGCACGTCGCCGGTGCTGCGCGGGAAGTGGGTGATGGAAGTGCTGATTGGTATGCCACCACCACCACCGCCGCCAAACATTCCTGACCTTGAAGAGACGCAAGGCTCGAAAGACGGCAAGCCGCTCACCACACGGCAACGCATGGAAATTCACCGTGCAAACCCGACGTGCAAAGCCTGTCATCAGTACATGGATCCCATCGGGTTGGCGCTCGACAATTTCGACGTGACTGGAAAGTTGCGCTATCGGGAAAACGGGGCACCCCTCGACACGCGTGGTCAGATGTATGACGGCGTGCAAGTCGCCACGCCCACCGACCTGTACAAGTCTTTGCTGTCTCGACCCATTCCGCTGGTCCGTTCTTTCACCGAAAACTTGATGGCGTACGCCATCGGTCGACGCGTGGAAGATTTCGATCAAGCTACGGTCCGCCTCATCGCGAAAGATGCCGAGTCAAAGGGATACAAAATTTCCGCGTTCGTGATGGGCGTGGTCAACAGCAGTGCATTCCGTAGTAAGCGCGCTGATCCAATTTCGGCCGACGCGTCGTCACACTAGTCCTTCTCGTTTCACTTTTGCTTCGTCCCTTCAAGGACCCAACGTCATGACGTTTCTCACCCAGAAGCATCTGCATCGTCGCACATTCCTGCGCGGATTGAGTGCGACTATCGCGTTGCCGTATCTTGACGCGATGAAGCCGGCGGGACGCGTGTTCGGGGCAATGGCCGCGAGCACTGCACCGACTGACAAAACGCGCGTCATCTGCATTGAAACGGTGCATGGTGCTGCCGGAAGCAACACGTGGGGGGCGTCGAAAAATCTGTGGGCGCCGGCTGGCGTGGGGCGAGACTTTCAACTCAATCCGGAAGGGGCCCTCGCGTCGCTTGAGCCGTGGAAGAAGTATCTCACGGTCGTGAGCAACACGGATGTACGGATGGCCGAGCCGTTTGATGCGCCGGAAATTGGAGGCGACCATTTTCGATCGAGCGCGGTGTTTCTCACGCAATCGCATCCGAAACAGACGCAAGGATCGGACTTATACGTCGGTACGTCCTTCGACCAAATTGTTGCCCGACGACTCGGCCAAGACACCGCGATTCCGTCGATGCAGTTGTGCATCGAGAATCTCGATCAGGCCGGCGGCTGCACGTACAACTATGCGTGTGCGTACACCGACACGATCAGTTGGGCGTCGCCCACGCAGCCGCTACCGATGATTCGCAATCCGCGCGCCGCGTTTGACCTGCTGTTTGGTGCTGGTGCAAACAATGTGGACCGTGCCGCGCGCCGAAAGGCGAACGGCAGCATCCTTGATTGGATGACCGGCGAGATGGCCACCCTGAAGCGCGACCTAGGCGCGGCAGATCGGCATCGTCTCGAACAGTATTTAGAAAATATTCGCGAACTCGAGCGTCGAATTCAGCTCGTGGAAGCACGAAACAGCACTGGCGCCGAACGTGCGCTCCCCGAAGCACCGGCCGGTGTACCGGATTCGTTTGACGAGCATGTGAAACTGATGTTCGACGTACAAGTGCTCGCGTTTGAGTCGGACATGACGCGCGTGTTCTCGTTCAAGACCGGGCGCGATGCGTCGAGCCGCACGTTTCCGGAAAGCGGAACGAATAAAGGCTTCCATCCCGCGTCGCATCACGGTGGGCGCGAATCGGCGATTATGGATTTCAACACCATCAATCGCTACCACGTCGCGCAGTTGCCGTACCTTCTCGACAAGCTCAAGAACACGAAAGAAGGCGACAGTAATTTGTTGGATAAGACGCTCATCATGTACGGCTCGCCGATGGGCGATCCAAATATTCACAACCACCGTCGGTGCCCGCTCATTCTTTTGGGTGGCGCGAACGGTCAGCTGGCGAATAATCTGCACCTCAAGGCACCCGATGGGACGCCGATGGCCGACGTCATGCTCTCGCTCTTGCACAAGCTTGGTGTAGACGATGTGCGCAGCTTCGGTGACAGCGCGGGTGCATTCTCGCTTAACGCGTAGGAGACGATGATGAGTGTTGCGCTGGCTCCTCGGTGGGGAATACGTCGTACCGTTTTACGCTCAGGCGCGCTGCTCGGCGCATGGTTGCTGTTGGCGGGTGCGGCAACGCCACCGCGCACCGAGCGTGTTGTCACGTCGCTCGCCGACGCCGCGATGCGTGGGGAGATCGCCACGGTGCGGACGCTGATCGCGCAGAAAGCCAATGTGAATACGGCGCAGGGCGACGGCATGACGGCGTTGCATTGGGCGGCCGATCGCGGCGATGTGGCGATGACCGAAATGCTGTTACGCGCGGGTGCGAAAGTTTCCGCCACCACGCGCATTGGTGCGAACACGCCGTTGCATGTCGCCGCGCGCAATGGTCGCACCGCCGTGGTGAAGGCGTTGCTCGCTGCTGGAGCTGACCCGAATGCAGTCACCGTTGGCGGTGCCACCGCCTTGCATTTGGCCGCCGCGTCGTTCAGCGCGGACGCTGTTGCGGCGTTAATCGCAAAGAAGGCGGACATCAACGCGCGTGAATCGGAATGGGGGCAGACGCCTTTGATGTTTGCAGCGAACGCCAATCGAGCGAATGCGATCACGGTGTTGTTGCAGAATCACGCCGATGCCAACATCCTCACCAAAACGGTCGATCTGCAGGCGCAGAACGCGCGTGAAACCGCGCAGGCGAAAAAGCGCAACGATGTGTTGCTCTCGTATCTCCCAGAGAAGATGCGTGATTCGTTGAAGGCGGCAGCCGTGAAGAACGCCGCCGCCGCGGTAGCGGGTCGTGCCGGCGGTGGTGGTGTTGTGGATCCAGCCGCAGCAGGTGCGGCACCGACGCCCGCGCAACTAGCGGCCTTTGCGAGTCGTGGTCCGCCAGATGCGCCGCCAACGCAAACACTAACAGCCACACAGATCCAAGACGCGATTACGGCGGGTCGCGCTTTGTCGAACGCTGGACCAAAGGATTCGCTCGCCCCACGTGGCGCCGATGTGGTACTGCCGGCCGACACGGCAGATGGTCGGGTTGCTGGATTTGCTGGAACGGTCGGATTGATGGGCGGATTGTCAGCGCTGCATCACGCCGTGCGACAGGGCAATATCGCGGCAGCCATGGCGTTGCTTGATGGGGGAGCCAACATCAACGAACGCAGTGCTGGTGACAGCACAACGCCACTGTTGATGGCAACGATCAATGGGCAATTCGATCTCGCGCTGAAGCTGGTGCAGCGCG
>JANYFO010000262.1 GCA_025362635.1 Gemmatimonadaceae bacterium
CAACGACGCCCCAGCCGAGAGTTGCATGGGCAGCGCGAGCTTATCGGCGTGCAGCACTTTTCCGACCAAAATGCCGGCGGCAATCCAACCGATGGTGCCCATGACTCGAATGATGGGGAAATCCCGAGCCGGGTCTTTCACATGCTGAAACGAAATCGAATTCGTCAGGGAGAGCGTCGGCATGTAGCAAAACGCATACGCAAGTAGCAGCGGATAGAAGCCAACCCACGTTGTCTGCAGCGACAGCGCCCACATCAAGCCGGCGCCGAGCACGTGCAAAATCGACAGCAACTTCTGACTCGCGAAGAATCGATCCGCGATAATGCCCATAAAGAATGGGGAGACGATAGCGGCAATCGCCGTCGCACCGTACGCACTTCCAATTTGCGTATCATTGAACCCGCGCGTTTGTCCGAGATACGTAGCCATCGTGACAAACCATGAACCCCACACGAAGTATTGCAAAAACATCATCGCCGAAAGCTTGACCTTGGCGCTCATTTACAACAACTCCCGAATCCGGATGCTTCGAAACGCGACCAGGTCACCGTGATTTTGGAGGCCAATACATCCGCGTTTGGCGAGTCCATAGTTCCTCCATTGTTTGAACTTGCTGGCCTGAACGCGTTGCAACCAATCGGGTGACCATAGCTCGTATTCGACGGTTTTTACGCCATTGAGCCAGTGCTCGACGTGCGCGCCATTGACGACGAGCCGAATGGCATTCCACTCGCCGACCTTCTTCACGGCGCCGAGCGGCGCCGGATACAGGGCAAACGCGGAGCCAGCGGCGGTGACGCGCAATTTGCCATCGGGATGGCCATCGTCGTCGAGCACCTGCATTTCTGGACCACTTTCGTAGGTCACCGTGGCGGCCGGATCGATGCGATACAGAATACCGCTGTTCCCCTTTGCAGCAATGCGCCATTCGAGGGTGAGCTCGAAGTTGCCAAACACCTTATCCGTCACCAAGTCGTCGCCATCGCCAACACGAGTAATCGCGCCGTCAACCGCTTGCCAACCCGCTGGAATCACGCCCGGCGTGGAAAACCCGTGCCAGCCAACAATGGTCCGCCCATCGAAGAGTGATTGCCAGCTGCCATCAGGGGTCGTTGCACGTGCCGACTGCGTGCCCGCTGCGGCCGCCTGGATGGCTTGCTGATCGCTGCCGCCACGTCGCGCCGTAGCAGGCGTGCAGGAGCTGTTGGACGCGATGAGAAGAAGAGCCGTGGCCCAACGTACGGCCGTCTGACGGAATACGGGCATTGCATCGTTCCGGAAAGAATCGGGCGGAAGGCGGGGAGAGCGGGTATGCTACGCATCGGTTCAGCATCGCGAAAGACGCGTTACTTGACCATTTCGCGTGGCCAAAATCTTCACGCCTTCTCCAGTCGACGACATCATGGATCACTCCCCCGGCTTTCTCGCGCACGTGCTGGCGCGCACACCGCGTGTCACGGAAGTCTCGGTGACCGAGACGCAACGCGCCCTTGGCAGCAATCCCAACGCCCAGCTCTTGGATGTTCGTGAAGACCGCGAATGGGATGCGGCGCATGCAGTCGGCGCGACACACGTAGCGCGCGGAGTGATCGAGCGCGATATCGAAAGGTTGGTGCCAGCAAAAGACACGCCGCTTTATTTGTATTGTGGCGGTGGTTTTCGATCTGCGCTCGCCGCCGATTCGTTGCAACAGATGGGCTATTCGAACGTGTATTCGGTCGACGGCGGTTGGCGCTCGTGGCAAGAGGCTGGTGCGCCGATGGAAGGTCCGGCGGCACCGGCGGATGCACTGCGCTTCCCCATCGGCAAACACGTACGACAGGACACGTATACGGCCGATGAACGTGCGGCCTTCATTGCGCGCTTTGCCGCGCAGCCGGCTGCCTTGGCCGCAGCGCTAAGCGGCATGACCGAGGCGCAGCACGAGCACCCGTATCGACCGGGCGGGTGGACGGTGCGCCAAGTTGTACATCATGTCGCCGATAGCCACATGCACATGTACATCCGCATTAAGCTCGCGTTGTCCGCGACGGAGCCGACAATCAATGCGTATGATCAAGAGGCTTGGGTGCACATGGCCGATGTGCACATGGTGTCCCCGATGGTTTCAGTGTCGTTGTTCGCCACCGTACACGAACGTTTGGTTGCGGCACTGCGGTCGTTAACGCCAGCGGACTTTGCGCGAGGGCTAATCCATCCGGACAACGGGCGCATGACGGTAGAGCAGGTGGTCGCGATGTACGCGTGGCACGGCGATCATCATATCGCGCACATCCGGAATGTGAAGACAGCCTGACGTTATGGAAGGCCCTCGATGATGCGCGCCATCTCGCCGACAATCGCGATTTGCGCCGTGCCAGGTATTCCGAAGATGCAATACAGAATACTGGTCGATGGTGCATTCATCGCACGCCAAGCACTGCCGTCGTAACGCAGTACGGTTCCACTGTCACCCGCCGCATAAATCTCGGTGGGTCCGCGCCCCCACAACGCACGGAGCGTACGCGTTGTGGGCACCGCTTGTCGCTGCCACGTTACGCCATCAAAGCGCAGCATGGTTCCACTATCGCCGGCGATAAAAATGTCGTTCGCGGCCGTGCCCCATATCGCGCGAAAACGTGGCTTCGTTGGCACGGCTACTGGCGACCATCGCCCACCGTCAAAGCGCAGCACGGTACCGGAATCACCGACGGCGTACACGTTGGATGCGTCGCTACCCCACACTGCGCGCAAAAATTGTTGCGTCCCACTCGACTGTGGACTCCACGATGCGCCATTGGATCGCAAAATCGTTCCGCGTTCCCCAACAATCACCTGTTGACCAACGCCACCGCTCCAAATCGCGCGCAATAGTAACGTTGTCGGCGACGTCTCTTTGCGCCAACTGTTGCCGTCGTACCGCAAGATAGATCCTGTATCGCCCACCGCGACAATTTCTGTCGGTCCGCTACCGCTAATGCCGTAGAGATCGTTTGTTCCTGGAACGCGCGCCGCACTCCATGCTGCGCCGACACGTTGAAAGACGGCACCACCGAGACCAACCGCGAACATCGGTCCGCCGGTCGCACCACCACCCCACGTTGACAGCAGCGCAGGATCAGAAATTTCTGTCGTGCCGGACGCCGCGGCGCCAACACCGCGTACCGTGATTACCGTGCCCCACCATCCCGCGATGCGCAGCGTGCCATCACCACGTTTGGTAATCGCCCGAAGATTTTGTCCGCTGCCAATCGTAAGCGCCGTCCACACCGCGCCGTTGTAGTGATAAGTGGCGCCGGTATTTCCAACGGCATAAATGTCGTCGAACGCGCGACCCGTCAGCGCGAAGAGATTGGCAATACCGGGCGACGTCATCGTTTGCCACGTAATGCCGTCGAAGCGCCAAATCGTCCCGCTCACGCCAACCGCAAACACGTTGCCGACACTCGTGCCCCACACGTCAAACAACGGTGCGGCTGAGGGCGTCGCCATGCGCGTCCAGACGACGCCGTTGTAACGAAGAATGACGCCGTTATTGCCGACGACAAACATTGAGCTGCCACTCGTGCCCCAAATGCCCCACAGGTCATCGGTGACGGGTGTGGTCTGCTGCGTCCAGCGCTGCCCATCCCAGTGAAGAATTGTGCCCTTATCTCCGGCCGCGAAGACATCATTGGCGCCCAGTCCCCACACTTCAAGCAACGCCGAGGTGGTGGTGCTTTCGACGGATTGGAAGGTGGTACCATTGCCGTGCATGATGACACCGCCCGTACCGACGAGCCAAATGTCCGTTGGTGAGGATCCCCAAACGCCAACCAACGTTTCTGTGGTATTCAGCGCAATTCGCTCCCACGATCCATCGGCTCGTGACCGCAGCAATACGCCGTTTTGACCCGCGCTGTACGTGGTACCGACGCCATCATCCCAAATACCGAGCATCGTGGCATCGGACAGTCCAGCGCGCGCCACGCGCCATTGCTGCACGCCCGGAGCGAGCGCGGTGACACCAACTTGTGCGGTCGCCACCAACGTCCCTGATGATGCCGTAATGCGCGCAGTCCCAAACGACACGGCGCGCACGCGACCGCTCGCATCGACGCTGGCGATGGCCGGTGCCTCACTTCGCCAAGTCACGGCGCCGTTCGCAATCAACGCACCCGCACTGTCGCGCGATTCCACCGCGATGCCGACGTCCTGTCCGGGTTGCAAAAATATTGATGCCGGTACGACGGTGATCGTGGCGACGCGCGCGCCGACAGGCGGTGGCACCACAATCTCGATCGGAGTGCGCTTGTCACACGCGTTGACGCCGATCACTAACAGGCCGCTGAAAGCGGCAGCACGCACACGGGCAAGTCGCATACCTCGCAGCCTAGTTGCGCGCGCGTGTCGCGCGCAACGCCTGCCGTACCATACCTTTCTTCATGTGACGACCGATCGATGACCATCGACTCATCCTCGGCAAACGTCTTCAAATTCCACGTCTACCGTCAACGTGCCGATGTTGATTCGCTTCGCCAAATTCGCTCGCCTCATATCGAGCATGTGCGCGTCGCTCGTGCTTCCAGCCGTGCTACACGCACAGCCCGTCACACCGCGCCCAACCGTCGCACCGCCCGGCGCTGAATGCCTTCGATGTGCGCGAAGCCGGTGACCAGTGTGGTGCCGAAGCGGGGTTTGAATTCATGGAACTCGGAACCGTCGACGATGCGGGCAATGATCTCGCGCACGTCAAAGGGCTTGCGGGTGTCGGTGGGGATGACGCCGTAAAGCTCTTCTGCTGCAAATTTAGGAGCAACAGGTGCTTTAAGCGCGAGGGCTAGAGGCTTCTTTTGGTTAAGGTTGGCCACCGCAGTGCGGGCAATGGACAGCGCGTGCAGGTCATTCTGCGCCAAATGGTCCGCCACGCCGGACAGGCGTGTGTGCACGTCACCACCGCCCAGGTCTTCGGCCGTCACCACCTCGCCCGTGGCCGCCTTCACCAGCGGCGGGCCACCCAAAAAGATCGTGCCCTGGTTCTTGACGATGATGGTCTCGTCGCTCATGGCCGGCACATAGGCGCCACC
>JANYFO010000271.1 GCA_025362635.1 Gemmatimonadaceae bacterium
CGACCTCACACCAGAGGACGTCGCGCAAGCTATTCGCCAAGAAAACGCCACCGGCGCAAGCGGCACGATTCGCAAAGGACAGTTTCGATTCTCTGTTCGCGCACTCACAGAATTTCGCACACCAGCGGAAATTCTCGCGACGCCACTCGGTCGCGCTGGCTCCGGGATCACGCTACGTGATGTTGGCACCGTCGCACTTGGCCTTGCCGATCCGGTCACGCTGACGCGACTCGATGGTGCTCCGGCAATTGGATTGGTGGTGTATAAAGATGCGGGTGCGAACACCGTGTCCGTGACTACGCGCATGACCGACGCTGTTACGCAGCTCGGTAAGGAGTTTCCGGGCGCCAACATTATCGTCGTCGCGGCGCAAGCCGATTTTGTGACCGACGCGCTCAGCAACCTTGGTCAAGAGATCGTCGCTGGCGGCGCATTGTCCCTGCTTGTCATTTTAATTTTCTTGCGCGATTGGCGCATGTCACTCGCCATTACCGCCGTTGTGCCACTGTCAGTGCTTGTGGCACTCGTTGCACTGCAAGCCCTGCACGTCTCCATCAATGTGCTTTCACTCGGTGGATTGGCACTCGGCACCGGCTTACTTGTCGATACGGCGATTGTTGTGGCGGAAGCCATTGGTCGACTGCGTGATCAAGGGATGCCGCTGCGCGAGGCCGCGATTGCCGGCACTGACGAAGTCGCGGCGCCACTCTTTGCCGGGACGCTCACCACCGTGTTGGTGTTTGGTCCCATCATCTTTGTACGCGGCCTCGCTGCGGCACTTTTTCGTGATCTGTCGCTGAGCGTTGTCACAACTGTTGCCGCGTCGCTCCTGCTCGCGCTCACGCTTATGCCCGTGCTTATCGTTGGGCGTCGTCGGAAGCGAAATGTCAATTCCCATTTGTCACACCTTACGGCGAAGGCCCACGCGCCAAACAGACTCGATCGCTTAGGGATTTCGCTCACTCATCTTTATGAACGCGGGGTTGTTTGGTCACTCGCGCATACGCGCACCGTGTTTGCGATCTCAGCGGCATTTATGGTGATCACCGCGCTTCTTGTCTGGAAATTGCCAAAAGAAATTCTTCCGCGCGTCGACGAAGGTGTGCTCGTGGCGCAGCTGCAGATGCAAGAAGGCACGAGCATTGAAGCGACGGCGAAGCAAGCGGCACGCGTCGAACAGGCGTCTCGCATACTCGGAGCGCGCGGCATCTATGCGCGTGTGGGCAAAGCCACCGACGAAGAAATTCTTGCTGGGTCAGACCCTGGGTCGAGTGCAACGGCGCAACTTATCGTGCCCGTGCCGTCGGGTGCCGACGCCGCGATGTTTGCGCAAAAATTGCGGAACGCGTTACCGGACTTAGCTAAAGGGGCGTTGGCCATCGACCTCGCCGGTCAATCAGAGTTCGGCTCGTTAATTGGTCGCGAAGGTCGTCTTGTGCGTGTGGAGCTGTCCGCCAGCACGTTGCCGGAATCACAGCGGTGGGCGGATACGGTGCGTCGTACCTTGCGTACACTGACCTCGCTTGCGGATGTCCGAGACGCTTACGCCGAATCGCAACCTATCGTCGAAATTTCACTCGAGCGTGCGCGCCTTGCTGATCGTGGCATTGCACCGCAACAAGTTGCGAGTGTGCTCGCCGGCGCGCTGGGCGGTGTGAGCGCCAGTGAATTGCGGGAGACGGACAAGCGCACACCGATCACGGTGCGGTATGCCGGTGCGCGAAATGAGGAATTGGAGACTGCACTGCGTACGTCGATTCGTGGCGTGCCGTTGGGGCAACTGGTGCAGATTCACGAAACGCGAGCGCCGCTTGAAGTTGTTCGTATTGGACAACGGCCGGTCACCATAATTGAAGGTCTCGTTGAACGGGGCGGTACGGCGAAGGCCACGGCAGACGTGACGTCGCGCGTGGGTGCGCTCCGGTTTCCATCGACCGTGACGTGGCAGGTGGCAGGAGCGGATGCAGAGCGCGCGCGTACCACGCAAGAGCTCACCGTCGTGCTGGTGCTCGCGGCGTTACTCATGTTTCTTGTGCTGGCGGGAGAGTTTGCGAGTTTCACCATTCCGCTCGTGGTGATGCTCACCGTGCCTCTTGCGGGCGGGGGCGCAGTGATTTTTCTGTGGATGACGGGACAGTCACTGAACGCCGTGTCGTTAATTGGCATTGTTGTGATGATCGGCATGGCCGACAACGAAGCGGTCGTCAAGCTCGATGCCATTCGAAAATTTCGAGACGCGGGGCACTCCATTGAAGAGTCCATCCTTCTCGGCGGACAGCAACGACTTCGGGCGATCGCCATGACAAGTATCACGACCGTTACTGGTGTGTTGCCACTCGTGTTCGGCTGGGGAAGTGGTGGCGCGCTGTATCAACCGCTTGCGGCGGGCATTATTGGTGGTTCAATCAGCGCGCTTGCCGTGACATTCTTTTTGCTGCCTGCCGCGTACGCGTCGCTCGAGCGACGCAGCGAGGCGCGTGCGCGTCGTCGCGCATGATTCGGTTCTTCGCGCATCGACCGGCGGTCGTGTGGGCCACGTGTGCCGCGTTGTTGCTGGCGGGCGCGATCGCATTTTCTCGATTGCCATTGGCCACGCGCACAACGGTAGAGCTGCCGAGATTGCAGGTGAGTGCGGGGATGTCCGGTGCATCACCGGAGGTCATTGAAACGTATCTCACCTCGCCGCTTGAAGCTGCCGTACAGGGTGTGCGCGGTGTGCGTCGCGTGAACAGTAGTTCGAACGACGATTACTCGTCGCTCACGGTGGAGTTGGAAGAAAACGCGGACATACAAATGACTCGTCTCGCGATTCTTGAGCGCATTGAGTTGCTGCGTGCGGAGATGCCGCGGGGCGTGTCGGGACCGACGGTGTCCAATTATGTGCCGGAAGGATTGGAAGAGGCGCCGCTGATGTCGCTGACCGTCGCCGGTCCGTACACTGCCGGCACATTGCAGAAACTTTTAAACGAACGTGTGAGTCCGCGGTTGAGTGCAGTCAGTGGTGTTGCGGGCGTGCAGGTGCGCGGCGGTACCGAGCTTGGCGTGTCGGTTGGGTATGATGCGGTGTTGTTGCGACGCATCGGCATACCGCCGCAGCGTTTGGTCGATGCGTTGAACGGCGCGAATGTTGTGCAAGCGCTGGGGATTCAGACGCGTGGCGGCACAGTGCGTAGCGTTGTGTTGCGAGATCAGCCGCACGCGCTGGAAGACCTGATGGCGCTGCCGGTCATTGGTCGAGCCAATCGCGTTTTTCGGTTGGGGGAGTTAGCAACCGTTCGCGCCGAGGAAGATGCGCGCGGCGGATTTTTTCGCATTGATGGCGAGCTGGCGGTGTCGATTGAAATTACGAGACATCCAGGCGCGGACGCGATAAAAACGGCTGCGCTTTTGCGAGATGCCATAGCACGCCTTGCGCCTACATTGCCGCTCGCGATGCGTCTGCGCGTGTCCAACGATCAAAGCGAAGACTTGTCGCACGAGCTGACAGATTTGTCGAAGCGGGGGGCGATGGCATTTGCTTCGGTCCTCCTGGTGCTCGTGATCATGCTGCGCCGTTGGCGTGCGGTGGCGCTGGTCATGGGCAGCACGGCCGTGGCCATTTCGGCAACCGCGTTGTCGCTC
>JANYFO010000348.1 GCA_025362635.1 Gemmatimonadaceae bacterium
CGTGGTGCTGGCGGCGACTCTGGTGACGGTACCATTTCTTGGGAGCGAGTTCATGCCCGCGTTAGACGAAGGCTCGCTGTTGATTGAGACTCGTCGATTGCCGAGTACCGCGTTGGCGAAGGGCACGAGCATCTCGAACGACGTGGAGCGTATGCTGCTTCGCTTTCCGGAAGTGACGAGTGTCGTCACTAATCTTGGTCGCCCAGATCTCGCAACGGAAACGATGGGGCTTTATCAAGCCGACGTGTACGTCATCTTCAGACAGCCTCCCGCGTCAAACGGTCGATCACGTGATGTCCTCATTGCCGCCATGGATTCGGCGCTCGGAACCATTCCCGGTCTCGACATCGACTTTTCCGCACCAATGGCGATGCGACTCGGCGAAGTCATGTCTGGCGTGAAGACGCAGCTCGGTGTGAAGATCTTTGGCGACAGTCTGCCCGTGCTACAGCAGAAGGCCGAGGAGATTCGCGCGGTAGTCGAGTCGATTAACGGCGCCGCGGACGCCTCGGTACGCGTCAGTGCTGGTGCGATGCAAGTGGAGTTGGATCTTGATCGCGCTGCGCTGGCGCGCTACGGCATGAATGTGTCGGACGTCCGCGATGTCGTGCAGGCTTCCATTGGCGGTCGCACGGCGTCCGTTGTTACCGACGGTCGGCGTCGTTTTCCAATTGTCATCCGACTTTCCGAAGGCTATCGCAATTCGCCCAAGGCAATTGAAGAGCTGCTGCTTACGACACCCACTGGTGCGCGCGTCGCCCTTTCGCAGGTTGCAACCGTGCGTGTTGTGGAAGGCCCTGAAACCATTGACCATGAAAGTGGGCGGCGTGTTACGGTGGTGCAAAGCAACGTGCGCGGACGTGACCTGGGCGGGTTTGCTGCTGAGGTGCAACGTGAAGTAGCGCGTCGCGTAACGATACCCGCTGGATACTACGTGACGTACGGAGGACAGTTTGAAAATCAACGACGCGCGCTCCGACGCTTGTTCGTCGTTGTTCCGATTGTGCTGGTAATTATCGGTGGATTGCTGTACGCGAGCTTTGGCAGCGCTCGTCAAGCACTCATCGTCATGCTCAACGTGCCGTTCGCGCTTGTTGGCGGCGTGGCCATGCTGTGGATACGCCAGCTCAACTTGAGCTTAAGTAGTGCAGTTGGATTCATCGCGCTGTTTGGCGTAGCGGTGCTGAATGGCGTGGTGCTTCTGGCGTATGTCAATGATTTGCGACGCGGCGGTCACAGCGCGGACGACGCCATTCGTGAAGGCGCGGTTACTCGGTTTCGGCCGGTGCTCATGACCGCGCTTGTCGCGGGTTTTGGGTTTATTCCGATGGCGCTGTCTACAAGTGCCGGGTCGGAGGTGCAACGACCGTTAGCATCGGTTGTAATTGGCGGCTTACTCACATCCACGCTGTTAACCCTTTTTGTCCTTCCCGCCGTCTACGCTGCGGCGGAATCTCGTTGGCCCAGCGCATCACGCGAATAGTCCAGCAGCTCCGCTCGCACGAGATCAACAAAGGCACGCGCCAGTGGAGAGCGCGTGCGATCACGCCGCCACGCGACGATGATCTCGCGCTCAAGCGTGACGCCATCGAGTGGCACGCACACGTGGCGCGCATCGGAGAACGCGCGTGCCGCCATCGCTGGAACGATCGACACCCCAACGCCCGCATCGACCATCGCAAATACGGTGGTGAGCTGCGTCGTGCGACACGCGACATTTGGTGTCACTTGTCTGCTGCTACAGAAGCCTGCGATCTGCTCGCCGAGGCAATGCGCGCGATCTAACGTCACCGTATTGTCGACTCGCAACGCTTCTACCGTCATTCGCCCATGGTGGACCGCGTCGTGCGCGCGCGGTACGGCAACAAGCAGTGACTCCCGGCCCAGCGATTCGATTTCTGCTGCGTCATACGTAAATGGCGCAGCAACAAGGGCAAAGTCGAGGAGATTGTCCGCGAGCGCTTCGGCGAGTTGCGCCGAGTAATCCTCGCGGATTTCCACTCGGGCGTTGGGGAACGTAGCGCGCAGGCGTCCGAGAACCGGTGGAATGAGATACGGTGCGATCGTTGGGATTGCTCCAACGATAATCGCACCTTCGCCAGCAGAAACTTCGCGCCGGAGCAACTCCTCCGCTGTGCGAATATCGTCCAAAATGCGACGCGCCCTCGGCAGGAGCAGGCGACCAGCGTCTGTCAGCGCGATGCCCCGACCGTGGCGATCGAATAGCCGCACTGCCAGATGATCTTCGAGCCGTTTCAGCTGCACACTTAGCGACGGCTGCGCGATCCCCAGCCGACGCGCTGCTCGGCTCACCGACCCCGCCTCGGCCGTGAACATGAACGCTCGGAGCAATCCAGTATCCATAGTGTAATTTTATAGCATACATCTAATATTGCCAATTGCGAGCTATACCACAGAACGTCATCTTGCAGGCTGAGCAAATCACCGCGTTTTCCTTTTATTGGTCCCGCTATGTCACAAGATCCGCTGCTGACCACACTGAATGGCGCGCCAATCGGCGTGCAGCAAGCGCTCACTGCGGGTCCGCGCGGCCCGTTGCTGATGCAGGATGTCGCGCTCCTCGAGCAGATGCAGCATTTCAATCGCGAGCGTATTCCTGAGCGCGCCGTGCACGCCAAGGGCTCGGGCGCATATGGCACGTTTACGGTGACGAACGACATTTCGTCGCATACGCGTGCGAGCATCTTTGCGCAGATTGGCAAGCAGACAGAATTATTTATGCGTTTCTCTACGGTTGCAGGCGAGAAAGGTGCTGCCGATGCCGAGCGCGATGTGCGCGGGTTTGCGATGCGGTTTTACACAGATGAAGGGAATTGGGACTTGGTCGGCAACAATACGCCGGTGTTTTTCGTGCGCGACCCGTACAAGTTTCAGAATTTTATTCATACACAAAAGCGTCAGCCGCAAACCAACCTGCGCGACATGGACATGCAGTGGGATTTTTGGTCCCAATGTCCGGAGTCATTGCATCAAGTCACTATTCTGTTTTCGGACCGCGGTATTCCATCGACGTATCGGCATATGCACGGCTTTGGTAGCCACACGTACTCCTTTATGAATGACGAGGGTGCGCGCGTGTGGACGAAGTTTCATTTCCGCACGCATCAGGGCGTGCACAATTTGACAGACGAGCAGAGTACGGCGATCATCGGCACCGATCGAGAGAGTCACCAACGCGATCTGTTTTCAGCGATCCAGCGCGGTGAGTTTCCGAAGTGGACGATGCAAGTGCAGATCATGACGCAGGCGCAGGCCGACGAGTTCCGTTGGAATCCGTTTGACCTCACCAAGGTGTGGCCGCACGCAGATTTTCCGTTGCATGACGTGGGTGTACTGGAGCTCAATCGCAATCCCGTAAACTATTTCGCCGAAGTTGAACAAGCGGCGTTCAAACCGAGTGCGCTGGTGCCGGGCATTGGTGCGAGTCCAGACAAAATGTTGCAGGCGCGACTCATGAGTTACGCGGACGCGCATCTGCATCGTTTAGGCGCGAACCACACGCAAATCCCAGTCAACAAACCTCGGTGTCCGGTGATGAATTACACGCGCGATGGCGCGCTGGCCGATGCCGCGAATTACCAACATCAGCCCAACTACTGGCCGAACACGATTGCCGGTTCGCCGAAGCCGGAACCTAAATACGCTGACCCGGTATGGGCGTTGGGTGAAGCGACTGTGGATCGGTTTGATAGCACCGTTGATCACGACAACTACACGCAGGTTGGCAACTTGTATCGCATGTTTGACGAGGGGCATCGCGATCGTCTCACGTCACGTATCGCGGGCGTGCTCGGCCAAGCGCGCCATGAAGTACAAGTGCGGCAGATTTGTCATTTCTTTCGCGCTGATGAGGACTACGGTCAACGTGTCGCCGAGAAGTTAGGTGTGGACGTGGCGGCGGAGATGGGACTGATACATGCGTAGGATAGGGAGTAGGGAATAGGTGATAGGGGTTAGGGATTGGTTCATTCCCTAACCCCTAATCCTTATCGTTATCCCCTACCCCCTGGTCCCTATTCCCTATTCCCTAGCACGGCCACATCACGCGGTCCATCACCATTGGCTATGCATTGATCCATGTGCAGGGCGAGCGCACGAAGTATCGGTGTTGGCTCAGCACCGGCCGTCTCAAGCATTAAGCGTAAATCTTTGCGTGCGACATCGAGGGTGAATTGCGGCTCGAACGTACCGGACACCATCATCGCGCCCCTCGTTCCCGCACCACCGTTGAGATTTACTTTGGATAACATTTGCATCGCGCCTTCACGATCGACGCCGGCAGCATCAGCCATGCGCATCACATCGGCAAGCACGCCAACGAGCGACAGAATGGTTGCATTGCCAAATAATTTGTAGGCCGACGCTAGATCAGGACGTTCGCCGACGTGCCATAATTCGCCGGTCATTTGCGCCAGCGCGTCGCGCACGCGCCCAAATCGTTCATTTGGGCCGGCAACGAGCATCATGCCTTTCGCCGTGCGTGCAGCGCCTGGGCCCATCATCACCGGTGCATGCAAATATTCAAATCCCTCCGCGTCGAGTGCAGCGGCGCGCGCCGCGG
>JANYFO010000375.1 GCA_025362635.1 Gemmatimonadaceae bacterium
ACCGAGCAATAGCGCGCGGCGCGCGGCATGTGCGGGATACACTAACGCAATCACGTCATGCGACGCCGGCATTCGTGTCTCACCCAGCGTCGCAGCGGCGCGACGAACGACGGCAAGCGCGACGCTGTCGTTCGTACCGGCGAGGATCTCCACGCGCGCTGGTACACCGCTATCAATCGTCGCCGTACGTCGCCAGGCAACCAGTGTGTGATCTAAGACAATGGTTGTGCGGGTGATCAGGGCATCGGCTCCGAATGGCGCAGTTGATGTAAATACGGAGTCACCAACTTCAACTGGAATGGGTCGCAATCGAATGCCGACGGACCATGGGATGTCAGCAAGATCAATCTTGTCGAGTGTTCCAGTTTGAAAGTCCGACACCACTGCAAGTTCGGCGCGCGATGGTTGGGTGTTGAGCCACGCAATCGCGCCGCGCACCGCGAGCGCTGGCGATGCGGTCTCGATGACGACGCTGGTGTGAGCATCTTGCGCAAGCGCCAGTGCCTCACGTCGTGCGAGCACAATTGCCCGTACTCCGTTTGTGGAGCCGCGCAACATACTCGCGCTGGTATCGAGTATGATCGCGCGTGCCAAGGTGCGAGTCGCCACGCGCTCGCGATCATGTGTCAACAGCAGTGGTTGCGCGAGTGCCAAGACAGCCAGCAACAACGTGAGCGTGCGCGCGGCAAGGAGCAACCAATCGGTGATTCGCGTGCGCCGCGCTGGCAAGAGCCGAGTCGGCGTGAGAAATCGCAACGAGGGAAATTCCTGTACACGCGGTCGATGTCGACCCAGCATATGCAGCAGAATTGGCACAGCGAGGAACAGGGCCCCGAACCACGCCCACGGGTTTTGCCAGATCACGCGCGAGTGTCTGCGTTCGCGTGTGGTTGCACCGCGTGATGCTTGGTCGCGCGGCGAAGGAGGTAATCGCGTAATGCGCGCGCCGGGGGGGTATCAGTTGTCATGCGTGCGTAATCAATGTTGTCGCGGTGTGCTTGACTGCGGCAGCGTTCCAGAAATCCCGCCACCGCTGTGCAATACCCGCGCTCGGCCGCACTGGCATCGACCAGTTGCCGCGCACCTGATTCGAGATCTTTGAAGTCGACGTTGCCCGTGTACGGAAACATGACTTCATCGGGCGAGACCAACTGCAGCATGGCGACGTCGTGCCCTCGCTGCACCACACGCCGAAGTTCGCGTTGTGTGGTCTCTTCGTCATCGTAGAAGTCTGAGATGGTGACAACAACACCGCGTCGCTGCAGCAGCTCCGCCGCACGTGAAATCACGCGCGCCGGACGCCATGCGCCCCCAGTCGTCAGCCGATCAAGATAGGCAATCAGTGAACGGAGGTGCGGGCGACCTCCGCGTGCCGGGAGAAATCCAAATTTCTCACCGGTCATTGTCATAAGTCCAACGGCGTTTCCCTGGTGTGACACGAGATATGCGAGCGATGCCGCAATGATCAAGGCGTAACGGAATTTCGAAACGCCAGTGGCCGGGAATGCCATGGACGCGCTGGTGTCGAGTACGATCATCACTGACACATTGGTCGCTTCGCGAAATTGGCGCGTATACAGCCGATCACTTCGCGCAAACATTTTCCAGTCAAGATATTTCAGGTCATCGCCAACTCGATATGGCCGATACTGTTGAAATTCCTCACTGTAACCATGAAATGGACTGCGGTGACCGCCAACGCGCAGACCCTCCACGACGAGGCGCGCCGCGAGTTCGAGATCGTCGATGGCCGCAACCACGCTTGGTGAGAGCGCGGACATCAAGACCGTCGCGGCGCGCGCGGCCTCGTCACGGTTTAATCGTCTCAAGCAGGCGGACGATAACCTGATCGGGCGTGATGCCGTCGGCTTCGGCCTGGAAGTTGACAAGTAGACGATGCCGAAAAACTGGAAGGGCAACACTCGTGACATCGTCCGGCGATGGAACGGTGCGCCCGTCGAGTAACGCCGCTGCCTTTGCGCCCAAAATCAATGATTGTCCGGCACGCGGTCCAACGCCCCAACGCACCCACTCGCGGACGGACGCTGGCGCGGTCGGATCGCCCGGACGGGTCGCGCGAATGAGTCGCAATGCATAATCCACAACGTTGGCCGCGGCCGGCAGCTCTCGCACAAGCAAACGCGCCGCTTCGAGTTCGGCACCGGTTGACGCATGCTGGGCGGCGCGCTCGGCGCCCGTTGTGGTGTCGGCTAAGATGCGTCGTTCATCGTCGACGGTGGGATAGTCCATAACAACATTGAACATAAAACGGTCAAGCTGCGCTTCCGGGAGTGGATGCGTGCCCTCTTGTTCGATTGGGTTTTCTGTTGCCAAGACAAAGAGCGGTCGCTCCAAGGGGTAGCGCACGCCACCCACGGTCACCTGATACTCCTGCATCGCTTCGAGCAGCGCCGCTTGAGTGCGTGGTGGCGTGCGATTGATTTCGTCCGCGAGAATAATGTTGGCAAACACCGGACCCGGGATAAACCGCACATGCCGTTTACCGGTGCTGACATCTTCCTCAATAACTTCGGTGCCGAGGATATCGGACGGCATCAGATCAGGCGTAAACTGGATACGACTAAATTTGAGCTGTACGGCGTCGGCAAGTGTTTTAATGAGCAATGTTTTGGCCAACCCGGGCACTCCACGCAACAAACAGTGGCCTCCGGCAAATAGGCAGATGAGCACTTCTCGCCGAACTTGTGCTTGGCCAATGATGACACGTCCCACTTCAGCGTCGAGGCGTTTGGCCAGGTCGGCAGCGGCTTCAAACGGCAATACGGACGCGGTGCCGACGTTCGGGGACGACGAGGTATGCATGTCCGGAAGTGCGAGGTGATGCTACGGTCGGGTCACGTCCAATACGTGGCGGGGGCTCATTGCGCTGGCCCACTCCGTACGCACGTCGATAAACTTCGCATGAAGTCACTCCGTCCTCCACTACATCATGCATCCATTCGCTGCCACACTGGCCACGGTCCTCGCGATCACGGCGCCGATGCAC
>JANYFO010000382.1 GCA_025362635.1 Gemmatimonadaceae bacterium
AGCCCGGTGGCCGCGAACGCAACGATTCGCTCGCAGCTTAATTACCAAACAAAAATTGGCCCCGCGCAAATCAATCTTGGTGGTTCGCGCGTGCAGTACCCCGGTCGCTCGCAAGTCGACATGGATTTCCCGTCGCTCAACGTGACCACTGGAACCCTAGGCAATCGCTTCGTTACGTGGACACCGTCGCTCGCGTTCTCGATCGCTGAGCAACAAAAGATTGACCAGGGGCTGCAGTTTCCGTACATCTACAACGGTTCGAACGCGGGTGGACTGGACAGTACGCGATTGCGCGCGGACAAGCGTAACATGACGTTTCGGTTTGATACGCCACTCAAGCTCGGCGATTTCGTCTGGCAGAATTCGTTCTCGATCAACGAACGTTACAGCAATTTCCCAGAACAACGCGAAATCATTGGCGTGCGAGATACCTCCCAACGGAGCACGCGAGTCTTTGCGCGAACGTTCGAGACCGATGCTGATTGGACAACGTCGTTCAATTTGCCGCGCTTCTTTCAAAACACGTGGAACGTCTCGCCGTCCGTCAATGTGTCGAACGTCGATCCCGCGTCGGGATTGTTTGTCCGCACCGAGCGCAGTGGAGGCCGGTACGTTATGCAGTCCAAGCGACTGAGCTACGCCGTCAGTTCGTCGCCAACACTCTACGCGAAATTTCCTGGGATTGGCCCTGTCGCCGCGTTCCGACACTCGATTTCGCCTGGCATCAGTCTCTCGTACTCTCCTCAAGCGTCGGTGAGCGATGAGTATCTCTCAGCGCTCGGGCGTACACGCGTCGGCTATCTTGGCTCACTAAAGCAAAATCGAGTTTCGTTAAACCTGTCCACGAATCTTGAAGCGAAGCTGCGCTCCAAGTCGGATTCGGGGCCGGAGTCTGGACAGAAAATCAAGCTTCTCTCATTACAATTTTCACCGCTCACGTACGATTTTGTTCGTGCGGACTCCGGTAAAAGTGGCTTCACGGATCGCACGTTCAGCATCTCTGGACGTACGGATCTGCTTCCCGGGCTCGATTTCCGTTCGTCCTACGAGTTGTTCCAAGGTGACCCAATTTCTGACACGGCGGTCTTTAAACCGTACCGCACGGATATCGGCGTCACGTTCTCGCTTAACGGACGCTCAGGTATTTTTGCCATTCTCGGCAAATTGCTTGGCGGGCGCGCGCAACTAGAAGCGATCCCGACCGATTCCACGCGTCAACAAAACAGCAACGACGCCAATATCAATACGCAGGCGCGACAGCAGAACGCGGCGGGAGGAAGCTCCATGCGCGGCATGCAGGCGGCACTGCCGTCGGGCGAAGGGTGGAGTCTTAACCTTCAGTACAACGCGGCTCGACAACGGCCTCCGGTGGGTGGAACGCAAATTCGAAACGACCCAGCCGCACTCTGTGAATCGCAACGCGTGTTCGGATTGTCCGTGTACGATCAGTGCATTTTTAACGCGCAGAGTGCTCCAGCAACGGGGTTGACCACCGGCCAAAGCGCCATCGGTGCGCCCGTGTTCATCTCGCCGGCCACCCAAAACGTCACGTCTGTGCTGTCGTTCAACATCACGCAAAATTGGTCTGCGCACTGGTCCACGCAGTACGATGTAGAGCGCAATCGGTTCGCGAGTCAGCAAGTGGCCTTGCAGCGGCAGTTGCACGATTGGAACGCCAATTTCTCCTTCACTCAAGCGCCCAACGGTAATTTTTCGTTCAACTTCTTTATCGCGCTCAAGGCACAGCCCGAACTGAAGTTCAACTATGATCGACAGACATATCGGGGCAGCAGTTACTAAGCGTATTTCGCCAAGGTAGATGATGGTGCTGCAGCTTGATGGTCAATCACTACGCATTGCCGACGTGTTGGCTGTTGCCGACGGGCGTCAGCATGTCGAACTCGCTCCCGCGGCGCGCGACAGAATGTTGCGCACACGCGCCGTCGTCGAGCGTGCGGTGCACGCCGGGGTGCCGGTCTATGGCGTCAATACGGGTTTTGGAAAAATGTCCGAAATCACTATTCCCACGTCACAGCTTGCGGCGCTGCAGCGCAACCTTGTCCGAAGTCATGCGGCCGGCGTTGGCGACGCACTCCCTGAGCGCGAAGTACGGGCCATGATGCTGTTGCGCGCCAACGTCTTGGCAACGGGTTTTGCGGGCGCGCGTGCGTCACTCGTGGACGCGCTGCTCGCGCTCCTCAATGCCGGCATTTGGGCCGTCGTGCCCGAGCAAGGGAGTGTTGGCGCGAGTGGTGACCTCGCGCCGCTCGCGCATCTTGCGCTCACGCTGATTGGCGAAGGTCGTGCACGTTTGGGTATGCATGAAGGCGACTCTGCGGAATTGCTGGCACAGGCCGGGCTCACACCTGTTGTCCTTGAGGCGAAAGAAGGGCTCGCGTTGATCAATGGCACACAAGCACACACGGCGGTCGCGGCGCTCGCGTGCGCTGAACTCACACGATTATGGCACGCCGCACACATCGCGACCGCTATGAGTCTCGACGCATTGCTCGGCACGCCCGACGCGTTCGATGCACGGATTCAAGACGCGCGTGGACAGCCAGGACAAAAAGTGTCGGCCGCGTTGCTCCGAGCGCTTCTAAACGGCAGCGCGATTCGTGAATCGCACAGGCACGGAGATCCACGCGTCCAAGACGCCTACGCGCTGCGATGCGCACCGCAAGTACACGGGCCCGCACTTGAGGCGATCCGTTTTGCACGCGAGATCATCGAGCGTGAGTTGAACGCTGCCACCGATAATCCCCTCGTGCTCGAAACGGGTGAGCTGTTGAGCGGAGGAAATTTCCATGGACAAGCGGTGGGCATGGCGAGTGATCTGTTGGCGATCGTCAGCGCAAATCTCGCGGTGATCAGTGAGCGACGCACCGATCGCCTCGTGCACCCGGATTTCAATCAAGGGCTGCCACCGTTTCTCGCTGGGTCGCCGGGACTTGAATCGGGGTTTATGATGGCGCAAGTCACATCTGCCGCACTCGCGAGTGAGTGTAAAACGCTGGCCCATCCAGCGAGTGTCGATTCCATTCCAACCGACGGCAACAAGGAAGACGTTGTGCCGATGGCGATGGCTGCAGCGACAAAGCTGCGACGTTCCGTTCGCAACTTGCGCCACGTGATTGCCATCGAGCTCATCGCTGCCGCCGAGGGCTTCGAACATCGTCGACCGCTTCAAAGCACTGCCGTGCTCGAGCGCGCACACGCGCTGATTCGCACCATTGTTCGGAAGGCTGATGGAGACCGCCCGCCCGGACCAGATATCACCCGACTCGCTGAGGCGCTCGCAACGGGCGCGTTCGACCACCTCACTGAAGGCCTCGGGTCGTGACTGAGGTGTTTCGTGACGCCTTTGCGTCCGCAGCGTCGCAACCTCGCGAGACCCACCTCGCGCAACCACGACCAGTGCGTGCACCGCGCGGGAACGCAATCTCCTGCGTTGGCTGGGAGCAAGAAGCTGCGCTTCGGATGTTGATGAACAACCTTGATCCAGAGGTTGCCGAGCGGCCCGATGATCTCGTGGTGTACGGCGGGACCGGGCGCGCTGCGCGTTCGTGGGAGGCGTTCGACGCGATTGTGCGAACGCTCCGCACACTCGCGAACGACGAAACGCTGTTGGTGCAAAGTGGGAAACCGGTGGCCGTCTTTCGCACGCACGCAGATGCGCCACGCGTCCTCATCGCCAATGCGAATCTTGTTGGCCGTTGGGCAAATTGGGATGAGTTTCGTCGTCTTGAGCGGCTGGGGCTCACCATGTACGGACAGATGACGGCGGGCTCCTGGATCTACATTGGCTCGCAGGGCATCGTGCAGGGGACGTACGAAACGTTCGGCGCCGTTGCAACGAAACATTTTGATGGCACCTTGGCAGGTCGATTCGTCGTCACTGCGGGCCTAGGCGGCATGGGTGGCGCGCAGCCGCTCGCTGCCACGATGCATGGCGCCGCTGTGCTTGGCATTGACGTTGATTCGACGCGCATTCAGAAGCGCATCGACACACGCTACTGTGATCGAATGACGACGTCGCTCGACCAAGCGCTGCAATGGCTTGCCGAAGCGCAGCGCGCCCGTACAGGATTGTCCGTCGGCCTCGTTGGCAATGCAGCAGATGTTCTGCCGGAACTCGTGCGCCGCGGTGTCGTGCCTGACGTCGTCACCGATCAAACAAGCGCGCACGATATGCTGGTTGGCTATGTGCCAACTGGCCTGTCACTCGCGCAGGCCGACGAGCTGCGTGCACACGACCCACGCGAGTACGTCACGCGTGCGACGGCGTCGGTCGTACAACATGTCCGCGCCATGCGCACATTGCAGGATCGAGGATCTGTCGTATTTGACTACGGCAACAACATTCGTACTGTCGCCTTTGACGCGGGATTAGATGATGCGTTTCGCATTCCCGGTTTCGTACCCGAGTACATCCGGCCACTTTTTTGTGAAGGGAAGGGTCCGTTTCGTTGGGTCGCGCTCTCCGGAAATCCTGCGGACATTTATCGTACCGATGCCTTAGTGCTCGAGCTGTTTCCTCACGACGCGCAGCTCAGGCGCTGGATCACACTGGCGCGCGAGCGCATTGCGTTTCAAGGACTACCGGCACGTATCTGCTGGCTCGGCCAAGGTGCGCGCGCACGCTTTGCACTGGCGATCAATGATCTCGTAGCATCGGGTGAGCTCACTGCGCCTATCGTCATCGGACGCGATCACCTCGACACGGGAAGCGTCGCGTCGCCCTTCCGCGAAACGGAAGGCATGCGCGACGGCAGTGATGCGATTGCCGATTGGGCGATTCTCAATGCACTGCTGAACGTCGCGAGTGGTGCATCGTGGGTATCGTTTCATCACGGCGGTGGCGTTGGAATCGGCAATTCACTCCACGCAGGGCAGGTTATTGTGGCTGACGGTTCGGCACGAATGCGCGCGCGCTTGGAGCGCGTTCTCACTAATGATCCAGGCATCGGTGTCGCGCGCCATGCGGATGCGGGATACGACATCGCCATGGTCACTGCTGCGCGTGAAGGCATCCAGTTGCCTATGCTCAACCATCCCCTGTAATGCTTTCAAGTCGATACCGGCCGTGGCACGTTCCCATCTTCCTCGGCAAGTATGCGTGGCTTCGGCTACGGCGCCGACCCGTGTTGCTCAATTTCGAAGTCACCATGCGCTGCAACGCGCGTTGCGGATTTTGTGACTATTGGAAAACTCCCGCTGAGACGAAGCATACCGAAGTCGCGGAGTTTGGTGAAATCGCGCGCCGATTTTCGCCGATGCTCGTCACATTTACTGGCGGTGAACCCACACTCCGCAAAGATCTTGAAGCGGTAGTCGCGTCGGTGCGCAAATCCGTGCGTTACACCTACGTTCAGCTTATCACTCACGGCGCGATGCTTACGCTCGATCGTGCGCAATCGTTGTGGCATGCCGGTGTTGATCAGTTCAATATCTCACTCGACTATTTAGACGAGCGGCATGACCAGGCCCGCGGTATTCCAGGACTGAGTGCGAAAATTCTCGATATCGTGCCGCGAATGCGCGCCGCAGGTATTGGCGGCGTGCGTTTCAATACCGTCATAAAAAACGATAACCTCGATCAACTTATTCCGATCGTCGAACGTGCCGCCGCACTGGGTGGTGGTGTCAATTTTTCGCTCTACACGGATTCAAAAAACGGGAATCGCGATTTTTTATTGGACAGCACGCAACACTCCAATCTCGAGCGCGCGATTCGCGATCTTTTGGCGTACAAGAAACGAAAGCGTGGCATCATTACCAACTCTGACTATTACCTCGAACAAATTCCGCGGTACGTACGTGGTGAGATGACCGAGCCCTGTCAAAGCGGGATCACGACCATTCATATCGACCCGCAAGGTCGCGTGCGTCGCTGTCCCGATTTTCCGCCCGACGGTCCGTGGCAGGAGTATCGCGGTTATAAGCCGATCGATTGTAACGCCTGTTACTACGCGTGCCGCGGCGAAGCACAGGCCCCCATTCGCATTGTCTCGCGAATACGCGACGTGATGGCCTGAGGCGCTCATGAACGATGCCTCCAACGTCACGCTGTTCGTAAACGCGCAGCAAACCGTTACGTGTGCGGGGCCAGCGCGCGCGCGACGCGGCGCCGAAATGCTTGATGCGGGAGTGCATCATGGTGTCGGCGTTGCCGTACAGGGAACGAAAATCGTGGCGGTTGAAAATGACGACACACTGCGCCAACGCTTCCCCAATGCCGACGAAATTGATTGCAATCGCGGACTGCTTGCACCAGGGTTTGTTGATTCGCATACGCACGCGGTGTTCGGCAGCGCGCG
>JANYFO010000399.1 GCA_025362635.1 Gemmatimonadaceae bacterium
ATGCGCGAGAGCATGTTCACGCCGGATCTGCTGTTTTTGATGACGTTGTCCTGCACGAGCACATCTTGAATGGTTGTCCATGGCGCGGCGCCATACTGGGAGGCCGTCTGAAACAATATCGCGAACCCCACTTGAGCGTCCGCCCAATGATTCTCCAACACATTGCCTTCAAACAGCACACGCTTGCCGTGCTTCAGCTCGAACGTGGCCTTTACGGTCCACTTCCCGTTCCCCCAGCTCAGGGGTTTAAACATATGGTTGCGCCGAATTACGATGTCGGACGGACTTAGTCCCGCGATATACGGATCGGAGCCACCAAAGAGGACGGCCTGCCCAGCGCCTTCGATGTGATTGTTCTCGATGAGAAACGGTCCTGGGCCATTCCAGCCCGCCACACCCTGCGAGTCAAATCCCTTGCCGTGGCATTCGCTGATCCACGAATCGATCACCGCCAGCGCTCGTCCGTTAAACGTCACGCATCGCTTGACATCATCCGTGAGTGTGCCATGGATATACATGCGATCCAACACAATGTCCGACGGCAAGAGCGCCAAAGCATTGTCGGCTTGATCACCGCGCCCCAACACGATTAAGCCGTAATTGATCAAGAGCCCGGTCGCTTGCGTGACCTCAAACCCCACCAAGCGATAGCGCGACGCCCCCTGCGCGCTCCCAATTGCCGGATCAGAATTCGGGGACTTCACGATCGCCACCCCCGCCGCCAGCGCGGGCGTCATTCGAGTACCTGCCGCCACCGTCACTTGCTCCGCGCGCACTACAATCCAGCCCGTCCCTGACGTTTTCTTCGGCAACACATAATTGCTCGTGAATACCGCACCCGCCGCCAACACGACCTCGTCCCCAGGCTGCGCCACATTCAACGCCGCCTGTAGATCCTCCCCCGCCCTCACCCGACGCGATGTCCCGGTCAACGCCGGATACGTTGTGTTAACAAATGCTTGTGGCGGCGCCGGCACAACGTACGCGAGTGTTCCCGACGTCGGCGGCTGCGTCACAGCGGTCACGGTAACAGCTGCCGAGGCTGACGTGCCTACCAAGTTCGTTGCCGAGACTTGGGTTGAGCCAACAGCAATGGCAGTGACTTCTCCGGAGATCGACACCGTCGCCACGGCTATGTTGCTCGATTGCCAGGACAACGCGGCGCTTGACGTTGGCGCCAGCTGAGTTCGACCGCCCACCACGAGGCTCGGCGTGGCGGGTGACAGAGAAAATGGCGCTGTCGACACAACGGTGATGGGCACCGAATCCCGCCTGTCGGCGCTGACGATCCGAATGTACACCGGTCCCGCAACACGTCCTAACACTAGCCCGCTTGAGCTAACCGTCGCAATAGTAGCGTTCGACGACGAATAGCTGGCCAAGCGCGTTCTGGAAAAACTTCCAACGCTGACTGAGAGCGATTGACCGGTGCCGAGATATTTTACTTCGCCCACTGGCGATGCGGTCAAGCCAAATTTTGCTCCAGATGCTGGCAACAATACTTGAGTCGGATCGCCGCGAGTATCGCATGCAGACAACATCGTTAGAGATACGAAAACAAACGCACACGCGGGGGGCGAGAATCTCACAAAATCTCCGACTACTAGATGATCGTTCGGTGGATGTAGCAAACACACGTATCAATCGAATCTTTACTCCCACGCTAAGCACACCAAAATGACCTTCCGTGCTCATCCGCAGCAGTTACACTTTCATGACGAGCGAACTGTACAGCACGAGCATTACGATGTCGGCGACATTTGTCACATTGTATGTGTGTCGTTTAAAACTGACGCACTCACAAAACGTTGACCAAACAAAGAAGCAAAGAGTTATGATGACATCTTCATACCCTCACTCGCATCAAGCAATGGAAACTCGTACCGACATAACTGTCGTAATTCCGGTGTACAACGGCGCGGCATTCATAGAAGAATCCATCAGATCCGTGTTGCGCCAAGACATGCGGCCGACAAAAATTTTAGTTGTTGACGATGGATCAACTGACAGTACGTGCGATATCGTCCGTAACCTGTTTAGCGATGAACCGCTTGTCGAACTTGTGATATCTGGTTCGAACAACGGCCCCTCGCATGTCCGAAATCTGGCCATGCATCTCGCTCGTGACCCGTACGTCGCGTTTCTCGATGCCGATGACGCGTGGCAAGACAATCATCTAAGCGGTTTTCACGAGGCGAGTTGTAAGTACCCAAATGCCGACGTGATCTTCACGGATAGCGAGTTGCTCGGCAGCGCCGACCATAGAATGCAGAATGACAACACACGGATCGAACAAGTCATTGCTCCGCTCGTGCAACTACTTGAGCGCAACATAATTCCGCAGTCCGGCGTGATGCTACGTCGAGAGGTGGCGCTCGATGCCGGCGGCTATGATGCCAAAAAACGATACGCCGAAGACTACGACCTTTGGCTTCGGCTTTCACTTAGACCACAAATTTGCATGGTGCATATTTCACGAGCAACGTGCCTCAGACGTGAGCATCAAGGGCAAGTTTCCGGCAATAATGCTGACAAAATGCTGAAGAGTGCCTGGAATGTCAGGCGGCTCGTTGTCAGCGAGCTAGAGCGATCGCCTCCCGAAGTTCATTCTGCTTTGCTCGCCGCGATGAACGCTGACCTACGAACGACATGGAACATGCGAAATCGCGCACTCATAAACGAGGTGCTTTCCCACACTTCTTGGATTCCTGGTGCGCACAATGCCGCGGCAACTTGGTATGCGCGAGTCGGCTACCAATGGCCGCTTTGGCGATTGGCCGCCGCACTTTACGACAACATTCCCAATGCATGGAAAACTAAAATTCGAAGCTCACCACGGAAATAAACTCGTATATAAAAGACTTACCAGCCACCAATCCGGAAAATCATAACCGGAATGGTCAAAAGCATAATGCGAATGTCTTCTGCAAGAGATTGCTTTCGCATGTACTCAATATCGAAGTGTACTTTGCGACGTACATCGTCGAGACATGTATCGTATGGGTTCGAAACCTGCGCCAAACCCGTGATTCCAGGCTTTACGCGCTGCCGGACGGGATACTCCTGAATCTGCTCGCGCAACCGCACGAAAATACTTGGACGCTCAGGGCGCGGGCCGACAATGTTCATCTCGCCACGTAACACGTTAAACAACTGTGGCAACTCATCCACACGAGATTTGCGAAGCAGTTTGCCAAAGCGAGTCACGCGTTCGTCGTCCTTTTTTGCCCAAACGGCCTGCCCATTCAGTTCCGCATCGACGCGCATGGAGCGGAATTTGTAAATGGTAAACGGAATGCCACCCAGATCTTCGCGGCGGCGCTCGTGCAGCGCACGAGTCGCGGTCCATCGGCGGTCAATTCCCACGCGCGTCTGAGCGTAAAGCACCGGGCCGCGGGACGTGACGCGAATTATCAAGCCGGTCAAAATTATTACCGGTGTGCTAATAAGCAGCAACACAAACGCCAAGACGCAATTGAATATGCGAGAAACCAACTCCGAGCGCACCGCAGGTTCGAAGTCATCATGCTCGCGTACAGCAACCGCAAAATTGCGCTCCGGTTCATCCGGACCCGACGCAAATGAAGTTGCCAAATCTGTTGATATCGTTCGCCCTCGGCGCGGCGTGTTTCGCCCGCTAACAGAAAACGGTATCACAGTCGCGTGTGCATCTAGATCCATCTTTCTCACTATTGGTTGTTTTTCCGAGCGTAGTACTGCAACAAGAACTGAAAGATCGTAAAAGTCAGCGTTGACACGATGACGATAGTGGAAGTCACCACC
>JANYFO010000423.1 GCA_025362635.1 Gemmatimonadaceae bacterium
GCGTTGGCGCGCTCGTTGGACGAATCGGAGATCATGCGCGAGCTGTGCCGACAGGCGATGCGTGCAACGCGTGCCGACGGTGCCACAATAGGCATTCCGGATCTCGACAAGGACATTTTGATTACCGCTGTGCGGACTCTGCGTGGTGCGGAACGTCCGCGGCAACCGGTCCGGTTGGGTGACGGCATCGTCGCGGAGGTCGCGCGCAGCGGGCAGCCAGTGCGCTTCGGTGATCGCGACGCCGATCGCACCCGAGAGAAGGCGGGTATCGCACCGTTGCTTTCAACGTATGACGTTGTTGGAGACGCGTCCCCCGCATCGTCCATCCTCGCGGTACCGCTGCTGTCCGGCACGCATCTCGTCGGTGTGCTCTCCGTGTTCGCGGCGTCTCGTGAGGTGTTCAGCGCGGAGGATCAAGAAGTGCTGGCGACGATGGCGTCGCAGGCCGCCACGGCGATTGCCAACGCGCGTCGCTATGCGGAAAGCGAGCGGGAACGTCGTCAAACCGAAGCTTTGGCCGACGTCGCGCGTGCGGTCGGCGAGTCCCTCCGTCTTGGCGAAGTCCTTCGGCTCATTTTGCGACACTCGGTCGCCTTACTCGGCGCAGAAGGCGCATGCATTGCGCTTCAGCAAGATGACTATTTGAACATCGTTGCTGCGGTCGGCGCCGCGGACGTGCTCGCGGGCGTACACATACCAGTTGCGGGCAGCCTGCTGGGCCGTGCGACGACACTCAACGAACTGGTTGTTTCGAATGATTTTTTGAACGATCCGTTTGCGAATCGCTCGGTGCTCCGTCTGTCGCCGATTCAGCGCGCGGTTATTGTACCGTTGGTGACGGGACGCGGCACCATTGGTGCGATCGCCGTCATTAACCGTGAGCAACCGTTTTTGCCGGACGACGCGCGCGTCTTGCAGCGACTCGCGGATTACGTGGCGGTTGCCATCGTGAACGCGCGACTTTTTGAGGAAGTTGAGCGCGCCACACGCGAGTGGAAAGTGGCGTTTGATTCGATTGCCAGCGGCATGGTGGTATTGGAAGAGAACTTAGCAGTCCGACGCTGCAATGCACGAGCCGCCGAGTTGTGCGGCGTGCCGATTGCAACGTTGTTGGGACAGTCCTTTGCGTCGGCGCTGCTCGGCGATGGCGCGAGTAGCAACGCAATCGCGCTGACATCGCTGATTGAACGATCGGTCGCCGCTGGCACAGTGACGCGACACTCGGTGCGCGACGACGTGCGTGGTCGACTCTACGAGTTACTTGCGGCACCACACCCCGACGGGGGATGCGTGCTCACCTTCGATGATGTCACGCACGCACGTCAACTGGCCGAGCGTCACCAACGAGTACTGGAGACGGTATCGGACGCGATCGTGATCACGGGTCTCGACGGTCGTATTGCGTTCGCGAACGCGGCCGCACACGACTTGTTCGATCGTGAGCTCCTTGTGGGTATCCTCTCGGCGGAGCTTACGGCGGAAGACTCGCTTGCTGAAGTACAGGAACGCGAGCGGTGCGCGCAGGATGGCGTACCGCAGCGGTATGAGTGTCGCGTTCTGACTGCGAGTGGAACGCATCGACATGTCGCGATCAGTACAGCGCCATTGTCCGAGCTCGGGAAAATCACGGGAAGCGTGGCCTGTTTGCGCGACATTACAGAACAGCGTACTGGTGCGATCGCGCTGGCGGATTCGAAAGATTTATATGCGCGACTGGTCGAGTCTGCGATGGATGGAATTTTCACGATTGATGCTGATGGTTGCTTTACCTCTGTGAATCAGGGAGTGCTCATCGCGACTGGACGTACGCGTGAGGAATTGATCGGTGCGTCGTACACGCAAATGCTTGATCCGCGTGATCACGCGGATGCCGCTGGCCTGCTCGCGGCGATTTTTATGGGCAAACGTCAACGCATGCAAATCCGTTTTCGTGGCGCGACTGGCCTACCGCGGGTTGGCGTGATCAACACGTCGCCGGTTGAACGCGACGGGCGAATTGTTGGCGGCCTTGGTGTCGTGCGTGACACGACTGATGAAGAAGTGTTGCGTGAGTCCAATGCACAGCAGGCGCGCCTTGCGGCTGTCGGGCAGCTGTTAAGCGGCGTCGCGAATGAGCTAAACAATCCACTGGCGAGCCTGCTCGCCGTTGCCGAACTCGAGGCGAGCTCACCAACGATTGGGGATGCAGATCGAGAAGTCATCGGTCAAATCCTGAATGAAGCACGTCGCGCGTCGCGCATCGTCGAGGCACTGCTGGACTCCGCGAGCGATCGTGGTCGTGAGCGCGCGCTCGTGGACGTCAATCGCATTGTACGCGGTGCATTGGAGCTTCATGGGTTTAGCCTCAGACGACGCAATATTGCCGTGGTGACGTCGTTGGCACCAACCAACGTTTATGTGCAGGGTGACAGCGCGCAGTTGCGACAGTTGTTGATCAATTTGTTGACGAACGCTGAGGAAGCGCTTGAAAGTGCATCAGGGAAGCGAGAAATTCGCATCACCACGTGCGTCGAGGGCAACGCCGTGGTCCTCTCGGTCTCGGACAGTGGCCCGGGTATCGCCGACGCGCATGTGCAGAACGTCTTCGAACCAATGTTCAGTACGCGGGAAGAACGAGGTGGACAAGGATTGGGCCTAACAATTTCGCGTACAATTGCGCGTGATCATGGAGGTCAACTCACTGTCCTGTCGTCGACGAGCGAGGGCGCGACACTCACACTCACGTTGCCAGCTGCAAGCACCGAAGCATCAACGGAAAGCGTGCCGACACGCGTCGCCCATAGCACGGAAAGGTCCACCATCTTGATTGTCGAGGACGAGGCCACGCTGCGGTCGGCGATGAGTCGCTATCTCACACGCGCCGGCTTTGTCGTGCACATGGCGGCCGGTGGGCACGAGGCGTTGGCGCAACTCGAAGAGCGTCGGTACGATGTGGTGTTGCTCGATTTGCGCATGGAAGATTTGCCGGGCGACGAAGTCTATCGCGAACTTGAGCGGCGTTGTCCGGAGCAAGCGACACGCGTGTTGTTTATTACGGGCGATATGCAGAGTGCGTCCGCAGCCGATTTTGTGCGCGTAACAGGTCGGCCCGTGCTTCCAAAACCGTTTGAACTCGGCGAACTTGGGCGCAGGGTCGCGGAGCTACTGACGGTATTCGCGCAATAGGTCATAGCGCGGCGTGAGTAGCTTTACTGCCATGACCGTCATCGAATACTCAAGTCAACTCACGCTCACCGTACGATCAGCCGTCGCGCCAATGCTGGGCGAACCGCGCATCTCCGGACCATTGTGTTCGCAGCTCGTAGCCGGCGACGTCGTCAAGGTGCTCGAGCATCGTGGTGATTGGGTGCACGTTCGCGGTGCCGATGCGTATGACGGTTGGATGCACACCGGTTATCTGTCGTTGTCCAGTGGTAACGAAGACACTTGGCGCCTCTCGCTCGGTACAGTCGTACGTGAACCCAATGGCCGCGAGCGCGCGTTGCCGCTCTGTGCGCGGATTACGCCGACAGCGGAGATCATTTCAGGCGAAGCAATCGACGCTGGTGAGATTGCTTCGCGTTTCCCGCTCGCTGCATTGGCGATCGCACAAACCGCATCATCGCGCTATGCAGGCGCGAGCTACATGTGGGGAGGCGTCACGCCATGGGGATGCGACTGCTCCGGATTTGTGCAACGGGTTTTCCAGTTGCACGGCATTGCGTTGCCCCGCGATGCATGGCAGCAAGCGCTGCACGGAGAGGCCGTCTCGGAGCATACGACCGAAGTGCATGCGCCCGCGGATCTGCTATTTTTTTCTGACCGTGACGATCGACGAGTAACGCACGTGGGCGTGTCGCTTGGCGACGGCCGCATGGTGCACAGCGGGTTGGCACGCGGAGGAGTCGTGATTGAGCATTTGGGCACCGATGATGCGTACGTGGCGCGATTGCGTGCGCAATGTGTCGCTGTGCGTCGGGTGATCAGCTAACCATCTGCCCGATGGCAGGTGGCACCGTTGGCGGCGCCCCCCCACGAACATGCAACACCGACTCCGCCGTTCGGATGCCATCGATCTCGACATACATCGAATAGTTGCCGACAACATCGAGTGGCAAGTCAATCTGAATAATGACCGGCATGTCCATGTCCTCGGTTTGCCCTGGGTTTGCAGCAATCGCCAACTCTGCCGTTGATGACCAGAGTTCGTTGCCGCGCGGATTCATCCAGCGCAGCGTCATTGGATGCGTACCTGCGTCGTTCGGCCGACCTTTCAAACGGACGACGAACGTAGCGCGAGGGTGCAGAGCAGGAAACTGACCAACGTGCACCGCGTCAAAGACGCCGAGGACGTTGAGTTTTCCT
>JANYFO010000002.1 GCA_025362635.1 Gemmatimonadaceae bacterium
AAACCTTTCCGAAACTACAGCGTGCGAGGGATAATGCGATTGGCTCGAACGAAACGCCAGCAAATCAGGTCGTCGCGGCTACATGAAGTCGGTGTCCGCCGAGACGCTTGCGAACAACGACGACGTCGCGAATCCGGCGGAATCGAACGCCATCTCCGAAGTGCTTCGACTGACTCCCGACGACTGGAAGTCCGTGCTGGAGTAGGTCATGCGCACCGACGAGCTGCATTTCAAGGTACCCGGAATCATCTCGTCGTTGGCGAGAATGGCGGTGAAGGGGTGGCCACGGCGTCCCTCAATCAAGCAGGCGCGTGCTGCCGAATTGACGATCACGCGCTGGCGGGCCGAGGAAGAAGGGGCGGTGCTGGTCGACAACTAACGCTTGCGGATCTAGGACGTCGATCTGTGCAGGCAAGTCGCAGAACAAGGGCCGTCCGGGTTCCGACCACCCACCTTCTCGACGTACTGGTAGATGGTCCACCTCCAGCCCATGCATGAAAGCCAATCCGAAGCGCGCTACCGATCGCATTGTGCCCGTGATTGACCTTTTCGCCGGCCCGGGGGGCCTTGGCGAAGGGTTCTCTTCGTGTCCGCCCGTTGCAGGAGCGCGATTCCAGATCGCGTTGTCGATCGAGATGGAGAAGTTCGCACACCAGACGCTGCAGCTGCGTGCATTCCGTAGACAGTTCGATTCTCCACCACCGGAATACTGGGAGTTTCTTCAAGGACAGCGCCAGGAGACTGACCTGTTTCGATTGTACCCTTGCGAGGCCGCGGCCGCGCAGAAGGAGGCGCAGCGAATAACGTTGAGCGCAAAGACTGCAGGAAGCGTCAGAGGGTTGGTCACTGCCGCGCTTCGTGGTGCGACGACGTGGGTGCTTGTCGGCGGCCCTCCGTGCCAAGCATACTCCCTTGTAGGAAGAGCGAGGAACAAAGGCGTCGCCGAATACGACACGGATAGTGACAATCGCCATGTGTTGTATCTCGAGTACCTGCAGCTGTTGGCCGAGCATGCGCCTCCTGTCTTCGTGATGGAGAATGTGAAGGGCTTGCTCTCGGCGAAGTATCGGAACGTCAGGATGTTCGACCGGATCCGCGCAGATCTGCAGCGTCCGGCTGACGCGTTCGAGCGAACAAGGCGCGTGGTACAGTCACGCCGATCTGCGCAGTATCGACTGATGTCCGTCTCGCCAGATCAGGGTGTCTTCCCCGGTGAAGACCCGGCGGACTTTCTGTTGCGTGCAGAGAAGTTCGGCGTCCCGCAGGCGAGACATCGGGTCGTCATCGTCGGCGTTCGTAGCGACGTCGACATGCCGGATCTGCGATTGGTTCGGAGGCCTGAAATGTTCGTTGAGGCAACGATCGGCGACATGCCAAGAGTGCGAAGCGGCATCACGGATCAGGATGGAGCGTGGAACGACCTGTTCCGTCAGTGTCGAAATCGCGACTGGTTGAAGGAGGTTGCGCCCGACGTCCGGCGCCAAATACGCGCCGCTCTGGTCGCTCTCAATGCGTCCGAGCTCGATCGCGGAGGGGAGTTTGTCGCGGGGCGCAACGAGCAATGTCCAGAGCTGGGTGGATGGGTGAACCACTCGACACGGGCCCATATTCTGTCGGATCTCGAGCGGTACCTGTTCGCGAGCTCGTATGCCGCCGTGCGCGGCAAGTCGCCGACGTTGTCCGATTTTCCACACTCGCTGCTTCCAAACCATGGCAATGTCGATCGTGCGCTGTCGGGCGGGCTTTTCTCAGACCGTTTTCGTGTCCAGCTTTCACATCGCCCTTCAATGACGATCACTTCACATATATCGAAAGACGGTCACTATTACATCCACCCCGATGCGACGCAATGTCGGAGTCTTACCGTCCGGGAGGCGGCGCGTCTTCAGACCTTCCCCGAGGATTATTTTTTCTGCGGACCCAGGACCGCGCAGTACCATCAGGTGGGCAATGCGGTACCGCCGCGACTCGCGAGGCAGATCGCCGCGCTGATACTTCCGCGCCTCGCGTAGCGTGTCCAAGGGCGTCGATCCGCTCTCGATCGCGGAGCGCAGCGCGCACATGGGGCGTATTCGGGGAAAGGACACGGCACCCGAAGTCGCAGTGCGACGCCAAATTCGTCGCACCAGCCGTCACACCGCGCCAATGATTGCGCCTGGTGCGTCGTTTCTGGCGGCATTTACGCCGCCGCGGGCTGGCACGTTTATCAATCATGTGCACAAGGAGCATGGTGATGAGCTCGCGTCGGGGCTCTACGCGCCGCTGATCGTGTCGAAGCTTGGACAGCTATTTGAACCGCTGACTGACCGTGTCTTCGTCATCGCCTCCGCCGGACCCAGCGTTGGGCGGGCTGCGGATGCGTTCGAGTTCATCAATGGATCCGCGGCACCGGATACGGTGGTGCTGCTCGCTGGCGTGACGTACCGACTCAGAATAATCGACATTTCGGCGAACGACGCGCACTCAATCACGTTGCGAGGGCAGACTGGCCCGGTCACATGCCGTGCGTTGGCGCGCGATGGGCGAGACCTGCCGGCCGATTAAGCAACCATGCAGTTAGCCCACGAGAACACGGCGGCAGGCGTGACGCGGGACTTCGAATTCACACCGACCACCGCTGGCTTTAATACATTTGACGTGGCGACGATATTCGCAGGCAAACCAACCGAACGCGTGGTCACCGTACCGATCCGCGTCCAGAGGCCTTGAGGCCCTTAGGCACGCAGGCGCCGCGAAGCGTTTCTTCCGATATCCAATGCTGAGGGGTCAGCCCCGCAGTAATCGAATGCGCGAAAGAGGCGGCCCAGCGCCATTCCCAACCGCACCGCCTGCTGCGTTCGTGGAATGAGGCGGTCAATGCAAGGCGCTTGGGTGGCTCGAGTATCCGAAGCGGACACGCCATGATGTCGCTGATCGCCTTCGGGATGCTTGCGTACATAGTTGTCATTGTGAGCGGCGGAATTATCGCGGCGGCGACGCTCGCCGGTGCTATCGTGGGCAGCCGCTTGGTCTTGGGGATTCACTGTGGCTGACTGTTTCAAGCGCAGCGCCGTGTTGAGCGTGCGCGTACTAAATCATGTGTGCTGCATGAGTCGCGCTCGGACCCGATGGCAAAAACCGAGCGCCACCACCGCACTTAATTCCAACCCCACTAGCAGCATTCGTAACACACTCGGCTCCGGCACCACGGTGGGGCCCACGGTATCAAACACGCCATTTAAAAATGCTTGCGCTTGCCTCGCCCACGCAGCGAAGAAAATGCAAACGTCAGCACGCGATTGTCGTCGTCGACATTGAACTTATCTTGCTGGTGCACTCCGGTTGCCGTAAGGGATGCGACGTCGTCGACACGTGTCGTTGCTGTTCGCCGCATACGTCGCTTGTAGTTCCGCAATGTCACCGACACTCGTGTGATCTGATAACGGGAGCTCGTCGTCGGTGCGGCTGGTCGGATACATCACGTCCAAATTACTCTTCGCGCGACCGACACCAAGCACGTGCCCCATCTCGTGCGCACCAAGATTGAACGCTTCTTTCAGATTCTTGACGCTGGCGAGCGCTTCCGCGTCCAGTGCTAGGAGCGCATCGACGGCCTCCCGCGCGTGCGCGTCGGCCATCGGATTGTACTCGGGCAGTTCCCGCACCTCGCCCGCCGGCCGTACGTACGTATCCGTGAAAACGAGCGGAGCGAGGCCCACCGTCGTAGATCGTGATACTTTCCAGCGATGCGAACGGATTCATGGTCGCCGGCAGATCGTCCACCAATTCCAACCGGAAACCTTTGACGATCCATTTGCTGAGCGGTTTCGGCACGTCCAACGCCGCGAGGTGGTCGGCATCGACGCTGTTCAAAGCTATGCCGCAAATCGACGGTCCGAAGTCCGACGCGTTATCGTCCTCGTCGTCGGCACGTCTACTATGATCGCGGCAGGTTAAACCGTTTTGCGCCATCGCGCGTTGGGTGAATGAGATGGAAAAGCAATTCAAAGTCGGCGACCACGTCACCTGGAATTCCGAGGCCGGGCATGTGCGCGGCAGGATTATCAGGGTCCATTTAAAGGACGTGGATTACAAGGGGCACACGCATCATGCCAGCGAGGACGAGCCTCAATACGAAATCAAAAGCGATAAAACAGATCATATTGCCATGCACAAAGGATCGGCCCTGAAGAAGCTCAGAGCACTATGAGCCTTATAGGTTCGGCGCTTGAATGACTCTCCGAAGATCAAGCACCAAATCCTCTTTAAACCACAGGTTTTTAATCAGCCATGGCTGATTGCGTGGCAATGCGCATTGTCTCCGTGTTCAAACAGGAGGCCTTACTACAAAAATGTAGATTGTTCCGGCGGATAGGTAATGTGCGTTCCCTCGACATGCGCGAACGGCGTCAGCTTGTGCAGGCGGTAGCTGGTCTGCGATAAAATCTCGATCGCCGGGATGCCGTGCACACCGAGCGCATCGGCCACCAGAGAACGATGGCATCGCCACGGCACCGCTTCTGCGCACATGATGGCGGTGCGTTTCTGGCGGCTCATGTGCATGAGCGTTTCGAGCCCCTCCGCGAACGCTTCGGTCTGCATGTAATCGGCGTAGCCGCGGAAACTTTTGTTGCGCCAGCCGGTGTTTGATGAGTCCTTGCGCGCGTGCCGCAAACCACCCAGCGCGGGCAAGGGAGCGTACTCGATATTCTCCGCTTTCAGCGCATCGGCCAGCGCGTCGCCGTTGAATTGCGGGTTATGACGCGAACGCGGCACCGTGCGGATGTCCGAGAGGCATGCGATTCCATAGGTGTGCAGAAGAGCGACGAAATTTTCGATCGGCAAGGTCGAATGCCCGACGGTGAAAATAGCTCCTTCGGGCCAGTGCACTTCCTGCGGTGGAGGCTGTTTGGTCATGACGTGGACCGCCGCGTCAGCCGCATCGGGCCGTACACCAGCTCGAACAGGCCAAACGCCCCATTCCAGCATGCGCCTGCGACGAGCAGTAGGATCGTCATGAATTCGGTATGCCAAGACGCGCAGACGCGGATGATGGCGGCGGCATTGATAAGAACAAAGACGGCCACTCTCGCGCGGTTGGCCATCAGCTCGCGCCCCGTGTTGGCGCGGCGGCAAGCAAAGCCACAGCTGCAGTCTCGAGCATGTCTTGAGGTAAGGGAAGACAGGGACTCTCGCGCTGAAATAGCCAGTTGCGCGTGAGGGTCCGCCGAAATCAGGCAGGCAACGCGCCCCAGCAGCCAGAGGCCACCGAGTATTGCGAGCCGCAATTCTCGCACCGGCAGCCGGCCGGTCCAGTTCGGAATTGCGGTCAACAGAAATTCCGCCGCCATCACGAAGCCGCGTGAGTCGCCGTCGGATACGACGCTTTGCAGGAAATTGACGTAAACAGCACTCAGACTTCTCGTGGGCGATCAGCGTTACCTGTTTAACTGATCCGAAGAAGACGCTGGCTCATTTTCGAACATTGCCAATGCGCGGGCACCAACCTGAGCTTCCGCGTCCAAATTTGCTCGACGTTGATGTCGACGCCGACTACGCAGAGTTTCTCACGCGAACGTGCAAGGCATTTGTAGTACCGCGAGAACCGAACTGGCAACTCATCATGCGATGTGCCACCTTGTGCCCATGAGACAGCATTTGTCACGTCGAAACATTATTTGCATCACCGCGCTCCTGTGTTCCGCGCACATCGCCTTGCCCGCGTTGGTGCCGCGAACACTAACCGCGCAGGCGGCCAGTCGAGCACCGGCAGTTTTGACCGCGAATAGCAAAGGCCGCGTGCTTACCGGTACCGTGGTCGACGTGATTGGACATCCGATGCAAGACTCGGAGGTGTACATCGCCGGGACCGATCGCAGCGTGCGCACCGATGGGCGTGGTCGCTGGCAATTCGACGAGCCGCCGATCGGACCGCGGGTGCTCGTTGCTCGTCAAATCGGCTACGTCCCGTACGTGCGCGAATTGGAGATTGGCGGCAAATCCAATGACACGGTCTCACTGTTGCTCCGACGGTATCCACGCACATTGTCGGCAGTACAAGTCACCGCACGGGCCAACGCGGCGGTAAGCAACGCACAGATCACCGCCGAACGCCTTATCCAATTGCGCGTCGGGGCCGGCCGCCTGTTTACACGAGATGACATTCTCGAACAGCAGCCGTACTCCGTGGCTGAACTCATTGCGGGTGTGGTGGGAATTGCCATTACGCGCGGACAAGGGGAAATCGTCGTCACGTCGAAGCGCGCTGGGTCGGGCTCGGTGGGCGTGCAAGGGCAGCAATGTCAATTGCAATTTTTTCTCGACGCGACGCCCATCGACAACGAAAGCGTCGCCACGCTCAATCCGCGCGATTTCAGAAGCGTTGAGGTATATCCGCAGGCGGTCGTACTGACCGGCCTCGCGATGCGACCGGATAAATGCGGCGCCATCGTCATCAACTCCATGAGGCGCTAACGCACGCGAATTCAACATTTTTGATAGACGTCAGCGTACACCGCAGTAAAATTTTTCTCTCCAAACTTCAATGGCGACCAAGTGGGACGAAACAAATGGAACTTTTCCCGCAATCGCGGTTGCAGGATGCGCGATGGACGATACCTTGGCGGCATACAACGATCATCCGCTCGACGTGGTAGCAACTCCTCCCCGCCCCGGCGTTTGCATGAAAATTCGACGTACAATTCAAAGGTCGCTGGTGCGATCCGCTCTGTGCATGCTTTCGAGCGCGGTCGCGCTCCTGGCGCTCGTACGACCGCTGCACGGCCAAGGCGCAGCCGTCGCCCCATCAGGTCGTCGTGCGCGCATCACGGGGACGGTCATTGAAGCGGTAAGCAAACAGCCGCTCGCATCGGCCAACGTCTTTATTTTGGGCACGCCCATTACGGCGACGACAGGCCCGGACGGTCGCTATGCGATCCCCAGCGCGCCGGTCGGCATCTACACGATCGAGGTCAAACGTTTGGGCTACGGCGCAGCGCGCACAGAAAACGTGCGCCTGATCGCCGACAGCGTGAGCGTGCTCAATTTCCAACTGCGGACCAGCGCCCTGCGATTGGACGAAGTCACGGTCTCGGGTACCATCGATCCAACATCAGTCTCCAAGTCGACGATCACGGTCGACAAGCTTACTGCTGAGGATTTACCAGTGCCGCCAACAACATCGGCGGCGGGTGCTATTTCTGGCAAAGTTGCCGGTGTCGCGATTACGCGGCCGAGTGGCAAGCCTGGCTCGGGCGTGAACATTGTGCTGCGTACTCCCATCTCGGGCATTACGCAGAGCGGTGCGGTACCGAGCCCACTGTTTGTCGTCGACGGCGTCTTTTTAAATCAATCGCAGTCGGTCACCACGCAGGATATTGAAGCGCTTGATATCGCCAGCATTGAGGTGATCAAAGGTGCGGCGGCCGCATCATTGTACGGGTCGCGCGCTGCCGCGGGTGTCATTGCGATCACAACGAATCGGGGCAAGGGCCTCGCCTTAGGCTCCACGCAGTTCTCGCTTCGCGCAGAGGCGGGCCAAGATCAGTTCCAAACTACGTTGAACAAGAATCAACACCACCAATTCATGCAGGACGCGAGCGGCAATTGGCTTGACGCTGCCGGATTGATCGTGCCCCGTGCACAACGCGCGATCAAACCGCTCGGTATCATGGACGCGCCGTACACGTCGCCCACGTACAATAGCGCGGCCCAGTTCTTTCAGCCGGGCACATACAACACGCAGACCGCGACGGTGCAGGGCAACAGCGCCAGTACGAATTACAACCTCGCGTATTCTCGCACGATCAATCCTGGCGTGTTAGAAAACAATGAAGGGTACAAGCGGCAGTCGATTCGCGTAAACGTCGACACGCGCTTGAATGAAAAACTCAGCATCGGCATTTCGGCGAATCACTCACGCGGTATCGAGGACGCCTCGGCGCCGTCATTCAACAATTTTTATCGCATCGATACCGATGTAAACTTGCGTGAAAAGGCACCCTTTCCACAGTTCGGGTTTCCATACGTCATCGTTCCAGATTCCGTCACGCTCTATACCAATCCGTTATACACGCAGTTTATCGGCGATACGGTGATTTCGCGTGCGCGTACGTTACTCAATGCAAACGGTGTCTATCGCCCGGTCTCTTGGCTGTCGCTGTCAGCCGACGCCAACTACGATCGCGGAGACCTGAATGCCGTCGGATACGTCGCGCGCGGTACCCCGCTGGTGACGACAACGGGCGGATTGAGCCCGAGCACCGGTCGCCTGACGATCGGTACGAACATCAGCGACAGCTACATCATGACCGGGACTGCCTCGGCAACCAAGGGCTTTCAGGGTCTCACCGTGCGACTCTCTGAGCGGGGCGAAGTGCGTCGCGAGTACAACCCGAACATCAGTATACAAGGAACGGATTTTGCCACCGAAGGACTCAAGGCAATGTCGCAAGCTCGAACGCGCACAACAACCAATAGCACCAGCGATTACCGCGTACTCGGTTCTATCACGAGTCTCGGCCTCAGTTATCACGAAAAGTATATTGGCGATTTTCTCGTTCGACGCGAAGGCAATTCACTGTTCGGAAAAGCGAACCGATGGAATACGTTTGGCCGAGCGTCTGGTGCGTGGGTGCTGAGTGAGGAAAGTTGGTTTCCTCTCCCGTCGTTCAATTTGTTCAAATTGCGCTACAGTTACGGCGTCACCGGCGTAAGTCCCAACTTTTCGTATCAATACGAGGCAATGACGTCGGATGGAAGCGGTGGTATTCGCCGTAGTAGTCTGGGGAACGTCAACATCAAACCGACGTTTACGCGCGAAGAGGAAATCGGCGTCGATATGTCGTTCAAGTCTCGCATATCCGCGACGCTCACCTACGTGAAGAATGTGAGCCGCGACGTGTTTGTGAACGTGCCGGCGCCGGCCACCTCAGGCTATATCCTGCAAGTGACCAACCCCGCACAGCTGGGAGGCAGGGTGTTTGAAGCGACCATCCAAGGGTCGATCATCAACCGGCCAAACGGTTTCCAATGGACCATGCTCCTCGTTGCTGATCGTGCGGCGCTGCGTACCGGTACGTTCGGCCGCACGTGCTTTAACGATGGGTTGCAGTACAAGTGCGACGGGATTCCGCTCAGCGAGATGTGGGGCAACCGCCTTGTGACGACCAAAGCAAACTTGCTCGTAAAACACGCCAACTCTGGCGGGCAGTTTGACGTCAACGATGAGGGCTTTGTCGTGCCCGTCGGCACAGGCAATACATGGCGCGACGGTATTGCGAAAAACTTGTGGGGAACCAACGTGCTTATCGATGGCACGAATTACGGGTGGGGCCTGCCCATGCCGCAGTATGATGCCAACGGCCAATTATGGTACGGAAAAATCGGGGATAGCAACCCGGGTATGAAGTACGGATTCAACAATAATTTGCGTTACAAAGGTTTGCGCTTTTATGTGCAGACCACAGGTCAGGTGGGCGGTAATGTGTACTCCAATAGCAATCAGACGTTCTACACATCGGGCAACCATCCGATCGTCGATCAGTTCGGCAAGGCCGAAGAACTGAAGAAGCCCGTGCGCTATTACAACGCGGTTGCGAACAACAACAATCTTTACCTCGCGAACTTCGTTCAGGATGCGTCGTATCTGTCGATTTCGGAGTTGATGGTCGGCTACACGTTTGATGCCAAAAAATACGGATTCCTCACCAAAGCCGGCATCAGCCGTATGCAGGTCGATCTGCTCGGGCGCAATCTCGTCACGTTCACGAAATACACCGGGTTGAACGTCAACGCCGGTTCCCCCACGGTGCGCTTCGATGATGCGACCTATCCACTCACGCGGACGCTCACCGGCGTCGTGACACTTACTTTCTAATGTCAACTTCTACTACGCCATGTCTGCGCCTGTTCGCCCAGCGCATCGCAATAGTCGCGGCAACAGCGTTCCTCACGTCTTGCCTTGGCCTCGACGTTGCGGATCCAAACGGTCTGAGTATCAACACCGTATTCAATAACGCCGCGAACACCGAAGCAGCACTCGTGGGTTCGTGGAAGGCATACACCGAACTCAATCGTCTCAGTTGCCCAACACTCGCCATGAGTGTGTGGGGCAACGATATCACGACGACGAGCATCACGTACATCGACTACTCGGTCGAGCCGCGTATTCCGATCAACAATCGAGACAACGTCAACTGCGTGTCGCGCTACGCCTACTACGTGGCATACGAAGCGGGTGCCGCCGCGCGCGAGGCGTACCAAGGCATCCTCGAAAACAATATCAAGTTTGGAATTGTTGATGCCGTCTCTCCCAATGGACGCGATACACCGTCGCGCTTGATCTTCTCAAAGTTTATTCTGGCGATTTCGCAGCTCAAGCTCGGGCTCAACGTCGATCAAGCGGCCATTACCGACATCACCACGCCGACGTCCGCGTCAGGCAAGGAGATGAAGCCGTATAAAGACGTTGTGGCAAATGCGGTGACGCAGTTACGCAGCGTGATCGCGGATGCACGTGCTGCCCCCGACTTCACGCTGCCACCAACGTTTCTCAACGGACGTGCTATCACGCGCGATGAAATTATTCGCGTCGCGCTCGGCTACATCACGCGGGCTGATGTTTATGCGGCGCGTTCCCCGGCGGAGCGTGCCGCGGTGAATTGGGCTGCGGTGTTAGCACGCCTCGATTCTGGTATCACGCGCGATTTCGGACATCAGGCAGATCCGGCAATCGCGGGCACGGGATCGACATACATCAACAACTCGTTTGCGCAGAATACGGTGCGCATCAGCAATCGCCTGCTTGGCCCAGCGGACACCTCGGGTCAGTACCAAGCGTGGCTGGCCAAGTCGATAGCGGATCGCAACGCATTCACGATCACTACGCCTGACCGTCGTATTCATGGCGCCACAAACAGTGTCGCTGGCACAAGATTTACGCGGCTCACCACCACGATGGGGAGCGCCACAAATGGTCCCTATCTCACGTCGTCCTACCGTAGCATTCGCTATCTCAATATTGCGGCCGACTCGGGCAATCGTGCATTCGTTGTGGCGATGTCGATGGACGAGATGAAGTTCATTCGTGCTGAGGCGCTGTTTCGCGTGGGAAGGGGCACTGAAGCGGCAGCAATTCTCAATGCGACACGCGTTGCGGCAGGGCTCAGGGCTGCGGATGCGAATGGCCCACCGGCCGGTCGTGACTGCGTCCCGCGCAAGGATGACGGGACGTGCGGTGATTTATTTGACGCGATTCAATACGAGAAGCGCATCGAGTTGTATCCACTCGAAGGCGACATTCCGTGGTGGGATCAGCGTGGCTGGGGCAAGTTGATTCCGGGAACACCGATCCACATCCCGGTGTCCGGGCGGGAGTTGGTCACGCTTGGACTGCCGTACTACACGTTTGGCGGTGGCGGCGTGGGCAGCGCTCCGTAACGTTCGGACGCACGAGCGTTGACACAACGAAGGGC
>JANYFO010000020.1 GCA_025362635.1 Gemmatimonadaceae bacterium
CGAATGGGCAACGAATATCTGTATCAGATTCTCGCGAAGGGCGTGATCGAGACGCTTGATGGCTACAAGGTGAAAACCATCGTCACATTTTGTCCGCATTGTTTTCATCAAATGGGCAAGGAATTTCCAGATTTGGGGGGACATTACGACGTCATTCATCACACGGAGTACATCGAGCAGCTCTTGAACGAAGGGCGTGTGCCGCTCGAAACGGAGCACGGACAGCGATTGAAAGTGGCGTATCACGACTCGTGCTATCTAGGTCGGTACAACGAAGTGTACGATGCGCCGCGCAACACACTAAAAAAGGCCTTGCCGATTATTGACCTGGTCGAGCCTGTGCGCACCAAGAGTCGAGGTTTGTGTTGTGGTGCCGGCGGCGGCCGGATGTGGATGGAGGAAAACGTGGGCAAGCGCGTTAACGTCGAGCGCAGTGAAGAGCTGCTGGCGACCGGGGCTGATCAGATCGCGGTAGCGTGCCCGTTCTGCATGACGATGATCACGGACGGCGTCGCGGGCGCCGGTAGTAGCGTACCAGTCCTAGATATTTCGGAAGTCGTGGCGAGTCGCCTGTTGGCGCCGTCGGCGTAGTCCGCGAAAAACGACTGCCATATATGCGAAAGCCCTCGCCGATGCATGATCGGCGAGGGCTTTATTGCGTTAACACAACCGTTTAACGGACGCAGCGTTTTTGCGACGACGTCGTTGCGAGATCAAACCGAGACCCACGACGCCTGATGCCATCAAGACGGAGGTGCTCGGGACATGTGCGGTGACCCCGAGCCGGTCTCTATTCGCGCAACGTGGCCTTAATCGACATACCAAATGATGACGTTGCTGACGTCCGCGAAGAGCGCGTGTGGCGACGTAAACGCGACGCCTCAGTTGTCGTTGAAGCCGGTCAGGTAAGCCAAAGACGGACCAACAAGGTACGTGTTGCGGTTGCCCGCGCTTACACGCGCATGATGCGCATAACTTGAATCTCTTGGTGAATTTTGCCTTCGTGATAAGGTGTGGTGGTGGTTTCCACAATCCGCAGTCCCACCAACGGTAGCCGCGCAATAAACCCCGGCAACGCCACGCGGCCTGGATCCGCAATAATCGCCACACCGCCAGGCGCCAACGACTTGGCAATACAGTCCGCAATCAGCGTCGCGTACTCTTGCTCGTAAACCACGTCCGCCGCAATCACGACGTCAAACGGACCAAACGCCTCTGGCCACGCGCGCCAATTCACAAGCTGCACCGTCGGCTCGCGGCCAACGTTGCGACCGGCATTTGCGCGAGCGACGTGCAACGCATCTTGGTAGTAGTCAGTGGCCGTGACAACAAAGCCAGCCTGCATGGCCGCGATCGTGGGTAAGCCAAGTCCGCATCCCAACTCCAATAACGTTCGTCCTCCGCCATCCTCGGCCAACAGTGTTGTGGCGAGTTGGCGGGACGATGGCCAAAGATCGGCCCAATACGGCAGGCGCTCGTCCATGACGTAGTCCGCTTCGCTAATCAGATGGTCTGCGTTTGCCGGCTTTCGAAGCACAAACGTCGTGTCACCGAGGTGCACGGTTTCGTCAGCCAGCGTAAAACGTCGTGCGAGCGCGTCATCAAGCAACGCGCCATGCAATGTCTCGATCGCATCGCGAACGAGATCACTCGATGGTCCAGTCACGTGTGCCCTCCCAAGGGTACGTCGCTCTGCCACTCCGCATCGGGCATGATGACAGCGTCAAGCATCATTCCGGGCACCACCGCGTTCACGTGCTCTGGAACAACAAGCAACGCGTTTGAGGAGGCCATCACCCGAAGTAGGTTGGATCCCTGCGGTCCCGTTAACCATGCGTCTAGCACTCCGTGGGTGCTTCGCGTCACGCGCACGCGCAAAAAATGTGTCAAGGGTGCAGCGGTGTCCGCATGATCCATCGCGCGCACGCGCAACGGGAGATGGTGAATTGCCGCGTGTCCTCCAAGTCGCCGTAACACCGGCCAAGCGAAAAGCATACCGGTCACCATTGTCGAAACTGGATTTCCCGGCAATCCCAACCACGGTGTGCCCAGAATCGAACCGGTGCCGATTGGGCCGCCAGGTCGAATGCGTGCACGCCAAAACGCGAGCGACCCATCAAGCGCCACGAGCGCGTCACGCGTAAAGTCGTGCGCGCCGACAGAAATGCCGCCCGTTGTAATCAGTAAATCGCAACCGACAGCAACCGCATCACGAAGCGCGGCGATTACCGCCTCAAGTGAATCGGGTACGAGCGGGACCACACGTACTGCAGCGCCTGCGCGCCGCAATAGCGCCGGGAGCGCATAGGTGGACGATGAGACAATGCGCCGACCGGCTTCAACCTCGTCAAAACGATCCAACAATACGAGTTCATCGCCACTCGACAGCACGGTCACGCGCGGCCGACGATGCACGCGCACCATCGCCGCGCCAATGCTTGCCAAGACGCCCAGGTGCGATGATGTGATTGTCACCCCCCGATCAAACAACGCATCGTTGGCGACAACATCCTCACCGCGCGGGCGGATATTCCCACGCCCCGCGAGATCACGGTCGTTCGTGATAATTACGTCGGTCCCATCGCGTTGGGTGTCTTCCACCCGCACCACGGCATCTGCGCCCACGGGCACCGGCGCGCCGGTCATAATTCGCACCGCGGTCAAACGCGCAACCTCCGGCAATCGCGTCGGGTCCGCGCCGGCGGCAATCGTACCGATCTCACGTAAACGCACAGGCGCGGTCACACTTGCGTTGGTGACATCGGCACGACGCACCGCATAACCATCCATCCCCGCATTGTCCCACGGTGGCAATGACACTCGGCTCACGACGGGACCAGCCAACGCAAATCCCAACGCGTCCTCGAGCGCTATGACAACGTCGGACAGTGGGAGCGCGCGCGCGAGCACAGTGGCCAGTGCTTCGCTGTAGGAAAGTCCGCGCGTTGCGCTCCCCGCGGAATCTGTCCGATCAGCGGTCACGCGCGCCAATTCCGTCAGCGATGCGCAAAGCGGCGAGCGTGCTTACCAGTAGGTCTTGGAGACGTTCAACTTCGCGGTTGGGTACCGTGAAATTGTTGCACAGCATTGAGAAAAGCAGAAGATGCCCGTCGGCTGTCGTCACGTAGCCGGAGAGCGACCGCGCTTTGTCCACCGTACCCGTTTTCGCGTGAACATTGCCCGCCGCGGCGGTGCCTTTCATTCGATGTGCAATCGTCCCGTCCACACCCGCAAGCGGGAGCGCATCGCGATAGATCGAAAACCATGGCGACCGACGCATTGTATCCAACACTCGTACAATTGCGCGCGGCGTGACGTAGTCGTGACGTGATAATCCACTGCCATCGCGGTATGCCGCGTCGGCGTTGGTCACGCCCCACAGTGCGAGTGTCCGCGCACCAACCGCACGCGCACTATCCGCCGAGCCGTCACGACTACCGATCCAGCCCGACGTGCGAAAAAGCATCTCGGCAATCTGATTTTGCGACGGTTTTTGCATTCGCGGCAGCACTTCGCGCAATGGTGGCGATTCCAGCACCACGAGCGTGTCGGTAAGCGTCTCGCGCATGCGCGCCGGTGCATCATTCGTCGCGGCTTGTATGCGCACTCCCGACGCAACGATGGTCTCACGCAAGGCTGCGCGATACGCGTCATTCGGATGTCGATATGCGAGTGTGAGCTTCGCACTGTCACCAGCCGGCATCGTACCTGTGATTTCAATGGCAGTCGCCGTACTGTCGTACATTGCACGCAATCGTTCACCAACCGTACCGACGCCGCGTGTCGTCGCGCGAATCACCAGCGGCGGATACGCAGCTGTTGGTGCGCGTGTGACCCGCACTGCGGATCCAACCTGTGCACCGGCGTTCACTCGCAGCGTGAGCAGCCCGTCGTTGTAAAGCAGTTCGTCGATGGCCGCGCCATACGCATCGTCTCCGTCATCGACCGCCCAACCAAAACCTGTTGTCGCGCCCGTAAACACGTCCCCGAACGTACGCACGCTACCAACAATGCGCGTGATCCCGCGTTTCGATAGCGCCGAGACGATCGGAGCAAATGCCGAGGTTGCGTGTCCACCGCGCGAAGTATCACTCACACTCGGATCCCCAGTACCAACGACCAACAGATCGCCATACCACGTCGCGCCGCGCTGAAAACCGCGCAACAGCAAGGGCGTGCGCCAACGATACTCCGGTCCCAATTGCTGCAGCGCGATGGCGGCCGTGAGCAATTTCTGATTAGACGCCGGCATAAATAATTTGTCGATGTCGTGCGCAATAATTGTATCGCCACTGGCAACGTCGACAATCAGCACGCCCCAACGCGCGTTGCTCCACATCGGTGCAGCAAATGCCGAGTCGGCCAGATGCTGCAGGATCGCACGCGCCGTTGGCGCGGGCACAGCCGCCGCTGGCATAGTGAGGAGCGGTGAGCGCGGCGGCAAAACTACGGGCGTCATTGTGGGCGTGACGGGCTCCGAAACATGCGGACCAATCGCCGCGTGCTGCGCCGTGCGACATGCCGTCAGCAACAGCAGTGCGCCGTACGTGACGAAGCCGGCCGACATTATGCGCCAGCGTCTCATGCGTCCAGCTCGTACGTGCTGCTCAACGTGGCATCCTCCGCAAGGTGAACGCGGATCACCAGTGCACTCGTTCGCACCAAGGCTATCTGCACACGCTCCGCGATGAAGCGCGCCAAGTTCTCGCCCGTTGGAATCAGCGCGCCATCGGCAAACTCCGGAACGTCGAGATTAATGTTGCGATGATCAAAACGCTCCCGCACTTCGCGCTGCAGCACCTGATCAAGAAATCCCAAATCGACGACAAATCCTGTCTCTTCATCGACCGGGCCGGCTACGGTCACATCGCAGATGTAACTATGTCCATGAAAGTTTGGATGCGCGCACGCGCCAAACACCGCCG
>JANYFO010000359.1 GCA_025362635.1 Gemmatimonadaceae bacterium
CCCAGTACTTGCGATAGCACTCCTTCAGTGACGCGCCGTAACCGCCGCCGTCCGGATAGTTCTGAATGCCGCCCATAAACCCATAACTCGGCATACCAAAACCGCCCCACACTTCGATGTGGTAGCCGCGAGGAAAATCGACCTTCTTATTGTCAACCCACCACGGCATGTACACGTGTCCGCCCCCTACACCATCGCAATTGTGACGCGGCATCGATTCAAGTGCTGGCACATACCCCGCCACGTCGGTGCCCGTAGTATCGGTGAGATACTTGCCAACGATACCGTTGGTATTGCCAATGCCGTTCGGATGCGATGTGGACTTCGAGTTCAGCATGATGCGGCTCGACTCACAGCTCGACGCCGCCAACACCACCACCCTCGCATTTACGTGCTCGTCATGCCCAGTGTGCTTGTCGATGTAACTCACGCCCGTCGCCATCCCTTGCGCGTTCGTCGTCACTTCGCGCGCCATTGCATTACTGATGATTTTCAGCCTACCGGTGGCCATTGCCGGAAACAACAACACATTGGGTGCCGAGAAATTCGAATTGGACATACAGCCGCGATTGCACTGTCCGCAGTAGTGACACGGCGCGCGGTTGCCAAGAGGTTTCGTGATAATGGAAAGGCGCGCGGGAATTCACGTGACGTTTTGTTTCTTTGACGCCTTCAGCACCAATTTTTCGTAGCAGCGCGGTTCGGGCGCTGGCATGAAATGTCCATCGGGATGATTCGGCAAATTCTCGCGGCTGCCGAAAATACCAATGAGATCGTCGACGCGATCATAATATGGCGCGAGATCTTCGTAGCTGATGGGCCAGTCTTCACCTAATCCGTCATGTGACTTGCCCTTAAAATCCTGCGGACCAAACCGCAGCGAGATGCGTCCCCAATGATTGGTACGACCGCCCAGCATACGACCACGCCACCAACGGAACTGTGAGCCATCGGCGACCGTGTACGGTTCGCCCGGAATGTCCCAGCCGCCGAGGCACGCATCGTGTTCGCCGAATTGTCGCTCCTTTGTTGACGCGCCGCGTCGTGCCGTATCGTATGGCATCTTGAGCATCGAGGAGTCCTTGGTGTTATCCCACCACGGTCCCGCTTCGAGCATGATGACATTCGCGCCCTGGCGCGTGAGCTCGTAAGCGGCCATGGCACCGCCAGCTCCAGAGCCGACAATGCAGACATCGTACGTGGGGCGGCGAGGTTGAGCAATCGCAGGCGCTTGCATTCGGCGGCGGGAAAGGGCGTCATAAAACATCTGAAAGGATCACGTCGAACATGGGGACGGCACCGGCATTGGCAAGGGATCGAGATGAACCTTCGTGACACATATAGCTCATCGCGCATCGCATGCATGACGTGACTCACTCGCCAATGTCGTCGGTCATTTTTCGTTTACATGGAATGCCCAACGAATGTCAGCCTCGGGATCGTTGTGTGACCCGCTAATAGTTGAGCATCGCCGCAGCACTCGTCTGCACCGAGAGTAGCGCATTCTTCGGTTCATCATGTTCAATGAACCAGTGCTTCAACCCCTGCGCCCGTCCGGCTGCAAGAATTTTTGGAAAATCAATCGTGCCGGCGCCAACATCGAGCATTGCACGTTCCGGCGGCGGTCCAGCGTCTTTCATGTGAAAGCACGTGTACCGTCCTGACCAACGCTTGATCATCGCTAACGGATCTTGCCCTGCTTTTACAGCCCAATACAAATCAAGTTCAAGATCGACGTGCGCTTTGTCGGTGTTCGATGTGAGAATCTCGTACCCTGTTGTCTTGCCGACCGGCGCAAATTCGAAGTCGTGATTGTGGTAACCGAAGTTCAATCCCGCCTGACGTGCCAACATTCCGCCCGCATTCAAACGATCCGCGAGCCGTTTCCAACCGTCAGCACTGCTCCGAAATTCTTGACCGACAAACGGCACGATGACCCAGTTGTGCTCCATCGCTTTCGCTTGCGCCAGCAGCGGCATCCAATCGTCATCTTTTGCTGGCAACCCAATGTGCGTTGACGGTGCGGTGAGACCATGTCGCTTGAGCAGGCCGCGCCACCATACCGGCGGCTTGTTGTAGTAGCCCGCAAACTCCAACTCGTGAATGCCGACGGCGGCAACGGCCGCGATCGTGCCTTCCAAATCTTTTGCCATCGCTTTGCGCACCGTATAGAGCTGCAGGCCAACCCGTTCGATACGAGCATTCGACACGGTCTCGCGCGCGGCCGCTGCAACGCGTGGTAGTAGCGTTCCGCCAGCAACACCGGCGGCGAGCAGGCGCAATACTTCTCGTCGTGTGGTTAACATCAGTGTGCTCCGTCCAATCCGTTGGCAAGTGTCGTGAGTGCATCACCCGTGACTCGGTAGACGGTCCAATCATCCTGCGCGCGCGCGCCGTGTCGTTCGTAGAAGCCGATGGCGTCCACATTCCAGTCCAAGACCGACCACTCCAGTCGACCGCACCCACGCTGGATCGCCAGTGACGCTAAATGCTGCAGCAGTGCCTTCCCAATCCCATGTCCGCGATACGCCGGGCGGACAAATAGATCCTCGAGGTAAATGCCAGGTCGCGCGAGAAACGTCGAAAAGTTATGAAAGAAAAGCGCAAATCCCGCCGACTCGTTCTTGTATTCAGCAATCACCACCTCCGCATGTGGTCGCGCACCAAACAAATGTTCTAGCAATAGCGCTTCGGTCGCAACGCAGGCGCTCGAGAGTTTCTCATACTCGGCCAGCCCCGCAATAAGCTCACGAATGAGCGGCACATCAGCCGGTGTTGCGCAGCGAAGCAGCAGCGACATTGTGTTTATCGACTCGTGGGCGAGGGACTACGTTCCCCGCGCAAGCGATCGGCAATGCGCGTCATTCGTCGGCGATTCACCCCCATGTCACTGCGCCCGACGCGTGACGCGGAGCGAAAACGAAACACGTGCGCGGACGAATCGACGACAATTTCTACATCATCGACAAAGCGAAATAACAAGCTGCGGCATTCGGCGTGAATGTAGCCGATCTGCTGCGACACCACCGTACTCCGAGGTTCGGCCAACAGTGCCGCGCTCGCGCGCGCCTGAGCGAGGCTTGGGCTATCCGTGAACGGCACCGTCGGCATGTGCTGCGATTCACTCAGGGCTTCGGTCGAAACGCAATTGGGCGTACTTGGACACGGTGCCAATGTTTGCCCATCGGCGAACCGACCCGCTGGATGGACGTAGAGCGCGATCAACGACGCCGTAAGCGAGGCCATCAGTCTTATCTGCATTAGCGGTGAGTGTGTTTCCACTGGCGAGATTTTACCTGCGCGCGTGTCAGCAACGATTCATACTGCCGAGTACGCACCGCGACCTGCGGCACAAAATCCAAGGCGAGCCTAGACGCGACCAACTCACTGAGTAGCGGAATGCGATCTTCTGAACTTTCGAAAACGTATGCGGCACCACTTGTTGGCAACGCGAGCTCGCGAATGGACGGCGCGGCGCGTGTGTGGCCAAGCTCACGCGACCCATCGAGTGACATCTGGATCACGGAGTCGCCGCCGACAACCACGCGTGACGGATTCGATGGCACGGGCACAAACCACACCTCGATGTAGGTCATTTGCGGCAAGGCGAGCGGAATGAATTCGTACTTTCCGGCGCCAGGCAACGGTGCAGAGAGCCCGCGAAATAACGCTCGCGCAATGCCGCCGGCACGCGCCGTGTCGACCGGATCCTTCACAACCATACCATTGCCGCGCAGTGCGTATTGCAAGCGCACGGAAAACCCGG
>JANYFO010000031.1 GCA_025362635.1 Gemmatimonadaceae bacterium
CGCGAGACCGCCGCCGCCGAAACAGCGCCGCAATCCAGGGCGATCGCCACCAAGCGTTTATACATGGCCGTCGCGCTACGCACCGCGTGATGCCAATACACATTGCGAAACATCTGATACTTGGCGAAGAGCAACGACTCGAGCGCAGCGAGCCCTTTTTCGTGCACACCGATGGTCGGCGCCCCGTGTTCTGGATGCGGCACGATGACCAGGGAGTTGATCAAACGATCGACATCAATTTCGCCGTACGGCACGCCGCACATCACCGCATCACGTTTCAAATATTCAATTTTGTCGAGGTCAAGCGAACCGGAAATCAGCCCCTGCAATGGACTGGTACTCTGGCCCGTCACTAAGGCAAAGACGCGCTCCGCTGCACTAGCGCCAAGCGACTGATCCAGTACCTGCGCGATGCCGCCGGCCGTCAGCAGCGGGCGCGCGACCTCTTCATGATCAGTGACACCGATTTCTTCGAGCGCATGTGAAAATGGATAATGGCCGACATCATGGAGCAGTGCCGCCGCGCGTACGAGTTGCGGTTCATCGCGTGCGATGCCCTGTAATGCGCCGCGTTCGTCGAGGAGTCGCAACGCGATGCCGGCCAGATGATAGGCACCGAGCGCGTGTTCAAATCGCGAATGCGTTGCGCCTGGATAAACAAGGAAGGCGAGACCGAGCTGCCGCACGTAGCGAAGACGCTGCAGCACAGGTGACTCGAGCAAGCGTAAGGCCAGCGGATCGAGCCGGATATTGTTCCAAATCGGATCGCGAAGAATTTCCATAAATCATGATACGAGTGGAACCCGTCACGGGCAGGAGCGTTTTGTCCCGGGACGGATCGAAACGTTGCTAAAATGCAGTTCAGGGTCCAACGAAACAGCGTGGAAGAGCGTGATCGATGCAAGGGCGCAGCGGTCGAATTCATCACCCGCTTAACGAACGTGTTCCTGTCATCGGCCACACTGAACGTGAATATACGAAATCTTTTTCGCGCACTGACCGTCCTCTCGGTTTTGGTGTTGGCGACGGCACAGCGTGTTTCGGCGCAGTCGGTCGATATCATCCGTGGTCGTGTCGTCGGGCCGGACTCACAGCCAATCATTGGCGTGCTCGTCACGGCAACCACGCTTACCGGCAATGTGAGTCGTATTCAACGCACCGACAAAAATGGTCGCTACACGATCTCGTTTCCGGGTGCGGAAGGCGACTATTGGGTGTCATTCACATCGGTTGGCTTTGCGCAACGACGATACGAATTAAAGCGCCTGGCCGACGAAGACATTCTGATTGCCAATGCCAAGATGTCGCCATCCGCCGTGACGCTCGAGTCGTTTCAGGTGACCGAGCGAGCGGCCGTTTCGCGCGGTGATACGATTTCGGACGTCGGGGGTAGCGAAAAAACAGTGGTGGCCGATCAAGGCTTTTTGAGCGCGGATCAGATGGGAGATCTCGCCGCGATGGCCGCATCGATCCCCGGTGTGCAATTATTGCTGGGTGCGGATGGCGCCGCCGATGCGTTCTCGGTCTTTGGACTTGGTGGAGATCAGAACAATACGCAGCTCAATGGACTGTCCTTTGGCGATGCGACCGTACCGCGTGATGCCGCCGTAAGCACGTCGTTGGCGACATCGCCGTACGACGTGTCGCGCGGTGGTTTTTCTGGCGGACAGTTGCAAGTGCGTACGCAACCAGGTTCGAATTTTATGAAGCGGAGCTTGAGCACAAACGTGGTGACGCCGCAACTCGAGTGGATCGATCCGGCGGGCGTTGCCACCGGGCAACAGACCACGCGACTTTCGCTTGGCGGCGCCGCCTCGGGTCCGTTCAAGCCGGATGAGGCGTTTTACAACACGTCATTTCAATACGATCACAATGCGAACGATTTGCTCACGCTGCTGAGCTCAAGCGCACTTGGGTTTCAAACGGTCGGCGTTGCCCCTGACTCCGTTGCGCGATTGCTCCGCATACTCAACGCACAGAAAGCCCCGGTGTCTGTTGATGGATTCCCATCGCAGCACGCGACGGATCGTGGTTCGTTCTTAGGCAGCTTTGATGTCGTCCAACCGAACTCCACACGTGGGAACACGCTTACGCTCACGCTCACGGGCAATCTCACGCACAATTCGCCGACGGGCGGGAATTTTGGCGGATCGTCCTTAGCGACGCCGTCGCGTTCTGGCTCCACGCTCGCGTACAATGGCGGCGGGCAGATACGCCACAGTGGACAGGTGGGCATCTTCGGCTTGTTCACCGAAACGAACATTGGCTACAGTCGGAGCAAGTCAACGGCGAATCCGTACTACGAACTTCCGGCCGGCTCTGTGCGCGTCAATTCCGCGCTCGCGGATGGTTCGCAGTCCGTAAGTACGTTGGGCTTCGGTGGCAGTCCAACGCTGTCAAACTCGTCGAGCAATACGGTGAGTGGTGTGAACACGCTGTCTTGGTTTTCGCCGGACAATCATCACCGAGTGAAGTTCACTACGGAGTTACGCCGCGACGCGTACGAGTCGGCGCAAACCAATAACCAGTTCGGCACGTTCTCATATAATTCCTTGGCGGACTTGGACGCAAACGTTCCGTCGTCCTTCACGCGGCAACTCTCGCCGCGACTGCGCGACGGCAGTCAGTTGGTTGGCGCACTCTCACTCGGTGATGCGTGGCGGCCAACGAAAGACGTACAGTTGCAATACGGAGTACGGCTCGACGCGAATAAATATTTGACCGGTCCAACCGCCAACCCAGCCGTCATGGCCGCGTTCAAACAGAACAACACGGATGTGCCGAGTCGCGCGTATTTGAGTCCGCGACTTGGGTTTTCATGGACGTATGGCACGGCGGACCAAGTCACGTTGTTGCCGGGCATGGCGCGTGCGCCACGCGCCGTTGTGCGCGGCGGCGTTGGTGTGTTTCAGAACACGCCCGGCGTGCAGTTGGTCGGCGGCGCGATCGACAACACCGGCTTGCCCAGTGGTATTCAACAGTTGACGTGTTTGGGTGCCGCCGCACCGGCGGCACACTGGAATCAGTACAGCGTGAGTCAGTCCGCCATTCCAAGCACGTGTGCAGATGGAACGAATGGTTCCGTGTTCTCTAACAGTACGCCAAACGTGGTGTTGTTTGACCCCAACTACGCGGCGCAACGTTCGTTGCGGTCAAACCTGCAGTGGAGCGGTCCGATCTTGGCGAACCGTCTGTCCGCGACCATTGATGGCACATGGTCGCGCAATCAACATCAGGCGGGCAGTGTCGACATCAACTTTGCTGGCGTCACAAACTTTGTGCTTGCCAACGAGGGCGGTCGTCCGGTGTTCGTCTCGCCGTTGGCCATTGTGCCCACCACCGGACAAGTTGCATTCCGCGATGCCCGTATCATTCCGACGTTTGGTCGTGTCACACAAAATCGTTCTGACAGTCAGTCGGAAACGAAGCAACTCACCGTGAGCATTCGCCCCATTGCCTTTAATTCGCAGTTGTCGTGGAGCTTGTCGTATGTATTACAGGATGTGCGGGAGCAATTTCTTGGTTTCAATAGTACCGTAAGCGATCCGCGAAGCATTGAATGGTCGCGAGGCTCGTTTGGCCGACATCAGATCCAGTACAGTCTCGGATACAATTTTTTCAATACCGTTCGAGTGAGCTGGAATGGGAATTTCCGTTCAGGGACGGCATACACCCCCGTCATTCAAGGTGACGTGAACGGCGACAGCTATTCAAATGATCGCGCGTTTATTTTCGATCCGTCCAAAAGTACGGATCCCGTTGTTGCATCGGGCATGCAGAATTTGTTGACTAACGGCACAAAAGAAGCGCAAGCCTGCCTACGCGCGCAGCTTGGTGCCCTCGCGAGTCGCAATTCTTGCACAGGACCGTGGACGTACAGCGGAAATTTAAACGTGACATTTAACTCGTTGAATGTCGGCCTCCCGCAGCGCGCGACATTGACGTTGCAAGTTGGTAATGCGCTTGGTGCACTGGATCGTATGGTCAACGGTGCAAATTTGAAAGGATGGGGTCAGAATATTCAGCCACCACAACAGCTGCTCTTTGTGCGCGGGTTTGATGCCACGGCGAACGCGTTCAAGTATGAAGTCAATCAACGTTTCGGCTCCACACTGCCCGCGCAAAGCGCGATTCGTAGCCCGGTGTCCATAACCGCGCTGCTTCGCTTTGACATCGGTCCCACGCGCGAACGTCAGCAGCTCATACAGCAACTGGATCGAGGTCGTTCTCGGCCCGGCGTTAAGACGACGCTGCAGCAGTTGCGTGGCTCAGGCAACATTGGCCTCATCAATCCCATGCAGCAGATCATGCAGCAGGCCGACACGCTCAAGTTGACACGTCGTCAAGCGGACAGTCTCGCGGTGTTGAATCGTCTGTATGTGTTGAAGTCCGACTCAATTTGGGCGCCCGTCTCGAAGTTGCTTGCCGAATTGCCAGATCGCTACAATCGCGATCTTGCATATGATCGGTACATTGATGCGCGCGAACAGTCCGTCGACATGCTTATGAAAATTGTGCCCGACGTAAAGAAGCTCCTTACCAACGCGCAATACCGCATTCTCCCGACCACCGTTGCCGGGTTCTTGGATAAGCGCACGTTGAAAGGCGTTCGTTCGGGAACGGCAGGTGGCGGTGGCGGTGGCGGTGGTGGTGGTGGTGGTGGTGGCGGCGGCGGTGGTCGCGGCGGGCGCGGCGGATGAGCGCGCCGATGCACGCACCGTGGTGGAACGCGGACGCCGTACGCGCGCCTTTGAAGTCTCTGCAGAGCGTTTCTCCGTTCGTTCCCGATTCGCCGAGGTTTTTATGATCACACGTTCGTTGCTGGTCACGCTGAACACGGCGTTCGTTCTGGTCGCGTTCGTGACGACGTCTGCAGTTGCGCAGGATGCGAACAAAGCGCCGTCTGCGTCGGATCCGAAGGTGCCGGTCGGTACGGTTGGGCCAGTTGAAGCGCGTTCACCGTATGCGTTCAGCGCGCTGTCGATGTTGCGCGCGCTCCCCGACGGTTCGCTGTTCGTGAACGATGCGCAGCGCCGTCAACTTGTTCGGCTTGACGCCTCGTTGCAGCAGATCACAGTCATCGCGGATACCGTTGCTTCACCGCTTCCTTATGGACAGCGGCAGGCCGGTATGCTGTCGTATCTTGGCGATTCAACAATCATTGTCGATCCATCAACGTTGTCGTTCGTCGTGTTGAACGCGTTGGGCCGTGTGGTAAAAGTGATGGCGCCGCCGCGTATCAGCGATATCTATCAACTTGCGTCAATGAACCTTGGATCAAACGCGTTTGATTCGAAAGGTCGATTAGTGTATAAAAATGGCGGCGGCAATTTCGGGGGCGGCGGTGGTGGTCCAGGCGCCGCCTTTGGTGGTGCGCAGCGCGGACCAGCTGGTGTTGGTGCGCTGGGCGGCGGTGGCCAAGGTGGCGGTGTCCGTGGTGGTGGTGGCGGCGGTTTTGGCGGAGCAGGCGGGTTTGGTGGTGGAGCGGGTGGCGGTGGTGGTGCACCAATTCCGGCAGTGGCGGGCGCTCGGATGACGCCGCCCGCACAACCCGATTCAGTGCCGATTATTCGCGCGGATTTCGACACGCGTAAAGCGGATACGCTCGCGTGGATCAAGGTGCCGCGAACCGATATCACGATGACCACCGGCGACGATGGCAGCGTGCGCATGGTCGCAAAGGTCAATCCATTACCGCAAGGCGATGATTGGGCGCTTTTAGCCGACGGCACGCTCGCGGTGATTCGCGTGATTGACTATCACGTGGACTATTTTGCTGCTGACGGCACGAAGTCATCGTCGAGCAAGTTGCCGTTCGATTGGCGACGCATTTCAGATGACGAAAAAGCCAAGTTGGTGGATTCGTTGAAAATTGTCGCGAAGGAAGCGACGGATAAACAGGCCGCGGCAGCAGCAGCTGGTGGAGCGAATAATCGCAGTGGATTTCGCGTGAGCTTCGAGCCTGTCGCCGCAGAGAAGTTGCCGGACTACTTCCCGCCCATTCGCGCAGGAACGACGCTCGCTGATCGTGACGGTAATTTGTGGTTATTGCCGGCGACTTCAACGATCGCGGCGCAGCTTGCGCAAACCATGGGCGCCCAAGGCGGCGGTGGTTTCGGCGGCGGTCGCGGTGGATTTTTTGGGGGAGGAGATCGCGGGGGTGCAGGTGGTGCGCGTGGTGCACGTGGTGGCGACGCTGCGGGTCGCGACAGCAGCGCCGCGCGCCGCGACACGATGCCCCCACCTCCTCAGCCGACGTTTCAACTCGTGTACGATGTCGTAAATCGTCATGGCGAGTTAGTCGAACGCGTGAAATTGCCACCGAATCGCACGATTGCCGGCTTTGGGGCAGGCGGAGTGTTGTTCCTCAGCGCGCGCGAAGGGCGGAGTGTTTTCCTCGAAAAAGTTCGGCGCGTCGCAAGCAAATAGTCGCGTAAGATTTTGTGCAGCGACACGTAAAAGGGACGCCGCGCGAAGCGACGTCCCTTTTACGTGTGCTACACACTGTGAGGGTAACAGTCAGCCCCTTGGTCCCGCCGCCAAAATCGCCGGCGTTACAGCGTCGCCAAATTTCTTAATGTTTTCATGAAACATCGCGGCGAGTTTTGACGCTTGCAGATCGTAGGCAGCGCCGTCGCTCCACGTCCCGCGAGGATTGAGGACGTCGCTGGGCACACCGTTCAACGCGGTCGGAATTTGTAAGCCAAATATCGGATCGGTTGTGACCGGTGTTTGACTGAGCGCTCCACTTAACGCGTCGCGTACCATGGCGCGCGTGTACGCCAACTTCATGCGCTTGCCGACGCCATACGCCCCGCCACTCCAGCCAGTGTTCACCAACCACACCTGCGCGTTATGCTGCTTAAGCAGTTCGCCTAACATGTGCGCGTATTTGGTGGGATGCCACACGAGAAAAACTGCGCCGAAGCACGCGCTGAAAGTGGCCTGTGGTTCGTTGACGCCAGTCTCTGTGCCCGCAACCTTTGCGGTATACCCAGACAAGAAATAATACATCGCCTGTTCGGGACTCAACTTTGCGATCGGCGGTAATACCCCAAACGCGTCAGCGGTAAGAAACACCACATTCTTGGGATGTCCACCGAGTCCACTCGGCACGTGATTTTTGATGTAGTGTAGCGGATATGACGCGCGCGTATTTTCAGTGATTGACTGATTACCGAAGTCCACCTGTCGTGTGGGCTCGGTGAGCACCACGTTCTCGAGCACCGTGCCAAACATCTGTGTCGTTTGAAAGATGTCCGGCTCACTTTCGGCGGAAAGATTGATGACTTTCGCGTAGCATCCGCCTTCGAAGTTGAAGGTACCGCTGGATGCCCACCCATGTTCGTCGTCGCCAATGAGGCCGCGCTCCGGGTCGGCGGACAGCGTCGTCTTGCCAGTGCCGGACAAGCCAAAAAACAACGCCGTGTCACCCGCCGCGCCAATGTTTGCCGAGCAATGCATCGACAGCACTCCCTGCTTTGGGAGCAAATAATTCATCACCGTGAACATCGCCTTTTTCAATTCGCCCGCGTAACGCGTACCACCAATCAGAATTGTGTGTTCGGCGAGGTTGAGCACAATAAATGTGCCAGTTCGCGTTCCGTGTCGCGCGGGATCAGCCTTATATTCAGGCGCGTGATACACGGTAAAATTTGGCGCAAATGTGGCCAACTCGTCGAGAACTGGACGAATAAACATGTTTCGCACGAAGTTCGCGTGCCATGCGTTCGGCAAAACGTATCGCACGCTAAGGCGAGTGCTGAGATCGGCGCCGCAATACAAATCTTGCACGAACAGTTCGTCAAGACCATTGAGATACTGTTGCACATCCGCTTTTAACAACGCGTAGTGTTCTGGGGACATGGGCTGATTCACCTTGCCCCAATCAACGTCTGCAGCTGAGCCCGGCTCGCGCACGACAAACTTGTCATTCGGAGATCGTCCCGTATGCGGTGACGTCACCGCGACGAACGGTCCCATTTCGGCCAGCTGCCCTTCTTCTCGACGCACTGCAGCCTCGACCAATTCCGGTGCAACGAGGTTCCAATGAACGTGTCCAGCAGGTGTCAATCCTTGCGGAGTGAGACCGTCGGCACTTTCGCGACGAGCGGTGGTAGGCGGAACTATCTGTGTCGCCATAAGCGCGACCCTCTATGAGAACGGAAGGCGGGACGAAATGTCCCGATTGAGAACGGATCGGAGTAAAACAGAATCGGGAAACATGCCAGCGCGCGCGTGTCGGCTCAAGCCGATACGCCCGCACTAACGATAAAGAAGAACTTTTGTTTACGAAATGTTGCAAAAAACAGGCATATTCCGACTTTTTGGCGCGAGGGTTGCGGTGTGTGATTGCAGTGCCGATGGTATCCGCTGCCACCTCAGCATTTCCAGAATAATACCTCACCAAACTCTGTGCCCGGATGGAATCATGGTTGCGGCTGTCCTCGCACCCCAACATAAAAACTACTCGGCAAACTTTGTCGCCGCCGATGTGCCATTGGAGATGCGGTCTCCAGAGCAGACGCGCGATGTCGTCGAGGCGATGGGCGGCACGAACTGTAAGGTTTTGGTCGTGGATGACGATCCGGACGGAGCGGACAGTCTTGCCGCGCTTTTGTCGCTCATCGGGCACGACACTGTGGTCGCAAACGACGGTCTTGCCGCACTAATCCTCGCCGACTCGTTCAACCCGGCGGTGGTGGTGCTCGACCTCGGCATGCCGGGTCTCGACGGATTTGCGGTTGCGGAGCGGCTTCGGAAAACGCCGTCTGGGGCGGGGCTTCTTCTAATTGCAGCAACTGGGTGGGGACATCCGGAAGATCGACGTCGAAGTCTTGCCGCCGGTTTTAATCATCATCTAGCAAAACCAATCGATTTACATCAGCTCGCTGAAATTATTGCAGCCAGACCGCAGACATAGCGATACGGTCATAATGTGATGTCCGCGCGTTGTCCGAGGACATAGCGCAACGTTTGTGTATCGCGCTTGCTCGGAATGCTAAGTAATGGCGCGCCAAACATAACATCCGACGTTTGGTCGCTATGCGCGCCTATACCAAGGGCATGTCCGAATTCATGCACAACCAAATTCGTATAACCCCGTTGGTCTGTCACCCGACCACGGTCAACGCGAATAATGACCGTTGCCTGAGTTGTCGCGCCCGAAGTAAGCGTAAATCGCTGTGCGGTGATCGGCGATGATCCGGCTGGGCAAAAATGAGTGTATCCGGCCGAACTTTGCCCGTCAAACGCGCAGTTCCTGGGCACAATTGGCAACGACGTCGCGCGATCAAACACGATGACGTTGGCATCCGCTATCGATTCGGCTTCCACGAGCGTGTACTCTGCAAAGAGCGGTACACGATTCCACACCGCAATCCCTTCTCGAACGGCGAGCGCGAGCGACAATGGTCCTGATCCTTCCGGACTCGCCGAAAGCTCTACCCAAACGGCAATCTTTGAACCGCTCGGCCATCGATACAATAATCCGCGCGAAAGCGTTGTCGGATCGTATGCGAAGGTTGGTCTCGAGGCCGTCGGTGCATCGCACCCGATAGTGAGGAGGGCGCACAGCGCGACTCGATACGAAAACAGGCGAAAGCGCGGTTGCAAGAGTTGTTGGTGTCGCTTCATTTCGCGAGTCGCACGCCAGCCGTGAGCCGTCCAATCCAACCTGTTGTTGCGGTGGCCTCTACCGCACTGGCATCGAGGCGGATGATGCTGTAGCGCACGAAAAGTCCTTGCTCGCGTTGTGCGGATTTTAAACCCGCAGTATCACGATGCAGCGACACACCGAGTTCGCCGAGTGGCGAAAGACTGCTGGCATCTCGGAATGGAAGAATGTTTCGAGCACCTGCAAGTGTGGCAATGCCAAGCCCGAGGTCCAGCGACATCTTAAGATGTTTTTCGCTTTTGGCAAATAGTGAAACGATGCCGAGTGCGTTGCCTTCCGTGAGTGTGCCGCCTGACCATTTCGTGTTGAGTTCGGTCAACGACAGTGGCTGCGCGCCCACGCGAACGGACACGCCTGCGGATGCGTGCGATGACACGTTGCGTTGGACTTCGATGCCAAGTACGACGCCCGGCGCGGTGGTGACTGTGGGGGCCGTCAATCCGTTAAGCCACGTCCCACCCATTACACCACCGAGTTCACCCGTCACTTGCCATTGGCGTGCGGTGGCTTGCGCGACGACGCGTGTAGGTAAGACGGCGAGCAGAGCGGCAGCCATAAGGGCGATCGCGAGAGGCGCCGCAATTTTGAGTGTACGCCCGTTCTTCATACGCATTAAGATACCATAGGTCGATGTCACCCAAACCGAACCTATGCGATTCTCGCGGTACCCGCGCCTAACCCGCGTTTTGTTCCTCTTCGCACTTTTTCAGTTAGCGGCGCCGGCGGTGGCTGCAGTCGCTGACGCGTGGCGAATGGATCGGCGCGAGGTGGTGGTGCACGCGGAGTCTCAGTCGCAGCAGGGCTGCGTCACGGTGCACGCGCACGATTGTGCGCTGTGTTCCGTAGCGACATCGCCGACCGGCGTGCAACCGTCGCCGAATGATTTTGCGCCCGCGTGGGTCGCAAAAGTGTGTGTGCCTGCAGTGCGGGTCGTTCCCGCGCTGGCAAATGTCACGCGTGCCGCATCGCAGCGCGCACCTCCAATGGATCGAGGCTAGGTCGTTCGCGCATTGTCGCTCTGGCGATGCGCGCCTCTGCACGTATTCGCGCAGGTGCCATCCATATAGTCGGAGTTTCAATGTTGCACTTTATCGTGCGCCGCTTTGCGGCTGCGCTGGTGGTGTTTGCGGCCGCACTTTTCGCTCCTGAGGTACTGCACGCGGCGACCGTCCAACCGACCGCGCCGTTGGTTGCAGGATTGGTACGCGATAGCGCTGGCACCCCGCTCAGCAACGTTCAGGTGGTTGTGAGTAGTGCAAATCGTGTGGCGCTTACCGATGATCGCGGTGAGTTTCTGCTGCGTGGGTTGCCGGCGGGCACCTATCATATTGATTTGGCGCGCATCGGCTATGCGGCGCAGCATCAAACTGTCACGCTTGCGGCCAACGGGCCGGACGTGCGGCTCATCATCACAATGCGACTGAGCTCGGTGCGCCTAACCAGCGTGAACGTTACCGCAACGCCCATCGGTACTGATGCGCTCAATGCAACACAAGCGAGCCTTCAGCTGTCGGGCAAAGAGCTGCAACGGGCTATCAGCAGTTCCATCGGACAAACATTGTCGGGCGAGCCCGGTATGTCGTCGCGATTTAACGGACCACTGGCGAACGCACCAGTCATTCGCGGCATGACGGGCGAACGTGTGCTGGTATTGCAAGATGGCGAGCGGGCGGGCGATTTGTCTTCGGCCGCTGTCGACCATTTGAATGCGGTAGATCCGAGCAGTGCGGAGCGAATTGAAGTGATTCGCGGTCCCGCATCACTGCTGTACGGAAACAACGCGCTTGGTGGAGTTGTCAATGTGATTTCCAATGATATCCCAACCAGCATTCCGAAACGCGTGACCGGTTTTGCGATGGGACAAGGTGAGTCTGTTACGCCCGGCGGGGTTGCGTCGGGTGGCGTCACGGTGCCGTTGTCGGATCGTTTCGCGATCACAGCGCGCGGTGGCCTTCGGCAGTTTGACGACATGCGCGTCGGTGGCGGCGGTACGCAACCCAATACCAACGGTCGGACCGACAACTTCACGCTTGGTGGCGGCTTCGTTGGAAATGGCGGCTCGATTGGCGCGGTGTATCGGCAGATGGATTTTAAATACGGATTGCCACATCCCGTGGACGAAGACGCCGTGCGCATTCACGGTGTACGCCGGATGGCCGCACTCCGATCTTCGATCAATACCGGGTACGCGCCGATCGCGTCAGTACGCGTAGATGGCACGGCGCAGTGGTACACGCATGGTGAGCTCGAACCCTCGGGCATCGTGGGGACACGCTTTGCGCTCAACACCCAAACCGTCAACGTGACTGGTCGCACGCAATTCGGACGCGTGAGCGGTGCCTTTGGCCTGCAGGGGCTGTTTCGACAGTACACGCCAACGGGAGATGAAGCGTTTACTCCAGGTGCAAGCAACAACAACGTCGCGGCGTATGTGTATCAAGAAGTGCCGCTCGCGCGCGACCCCACGGCAGCGCATGCGCCGCGTGTGCAGGTTGGCGTGCGGTACGATCAATTTGCATTACGCACCAATCCGAGCGACGCCAACGCGGTCGCTCGATTTGGAGCAGCGCAGTCGCGATCGTTCGGCAACGTGGCGAGCTCGGTCGGCCTCAGCGTGCCGCTGTCGGAGTACGTGTCGATGAGCGCCAATACGTCTCGCGGCTTTCGTGCGCCAACCGTCGAAGAGATGTACGCCAATGGTTTTCACGCGGCGGTCGGCACGTTTGACATGGGCAGTCCCGATCTTAAGCCTGAGCAGAGCACCGGATACGAGATTGGATTACGCGCACAATCGGCAGGGACGTTTGCGCAGATCAATAGTTACTACAACTTGATCGACCGATATATCCTGCCCCGCGCGGTTGGCCAGCGAAATATTGACGGCAATTCAGTGCCACTGGTGAACTATGTGCAAGCCAACGCGAAGTTGTATGGCATCGAAGGGCAAGTCGAGACGCAGCTCGTACGGCACGTTGTGGGCGGGGTCATGGGCGATTTCACGCGCGCACTATTTCGTGACGGTACGGGCAACCTGCCGTACATTCCCGCCGGGCG
>JANYFO010000041.1 GCA_025362635.1 Gemmatimonadaceae bacterium
AAATTGCTCGGCGTCGGAGGACTCGTGCTCGCCGCGAGCACGCTCGGTGTGCGTCGGCTAGACGCCGCAGACGGTATGTTCACACTGAGCGCGGAACCGTGGGCGCCACACGTGTACGTGCGAATCGGCGACGACGGCATCGTCACCATCCTTTGCCACCGGTCCGAAATGGGCCAGGGCATTCGCACCACCATGCCGATGATCATCGCCGACGAAATGGAAGCTGACTGGACAAAATGTCGCGTCGAACAGGCATTGGGCGACGAGAAAAAATACGGGAGTCAAAACACGGACGGTTCCACCAGTATTCGCGATTTCCTCTCGAAATATCGCGAAGCCGGTGCTACGGTGCGCGCGCTGATGGAGGACGCAGCGGCGAAAGAATGGGGTGTTGCATCGACCGACGTGAAGGCGCGCAACGGTGCTGTTGTGCACACCGCAAGCGGACGCACAAAGTCTTTCGGTGCGTTGGTGACGACAGCGCGCACCATTGCCATGCCCACAAAAGAGCGCGTGCGCATCAAAGCACCGTCCGAGCGGCGTTGGGAAGGCAAGAAAATGACGTCGATCGATCTCGTAGCAATGACGACAGGCAAGGCCATCTATGGTGCCGACGTCACATTGCCGGGCATGAAGTTCGCCGTCATCGCGCGTCCTCCAGTGTGGGGCGGCAAGGCGCTCAGCGTCGACGACAGTCTCGCATTAAAAGTCGCGGGCGTTGAACGCATCGTACGCATTCCAGAAACACCAATCCCCGGTGCGTATTTACCGCTCGGCGGCGTCGCGGTGATCGCAAAAAATACGTGGGCGGCCATCAAAGGACGCGACGCGCTTAAAATTACATGGGACAACGGGGTAAATGCTTCATACGACAGCGTGCAATACAAAACGACCTTGATGAATTCCGTTCGCCAACCGGGCAAGGCTGGCCGCGCTGTCGGCGATATCACGAAAGGACTCGCTGCGGCAAGTCGCACGGTGAAGGCCGAGTATTACATGCCGCATTTGTCGCATGCGCAGATGGAGCCTGTGGTTGCATTGGCGAGCGTGGTGAACGGCAAAGTCGAAGCATGGGCGCCAACGCAGTCACCGATGGATGCGCGTAACACGCTCGCGCAATATCTCAAGATCGACGCGGCTAATGTGACCGTGCACGTCACGCTGTTGGGCGGTGGCTTTGGTCGAAAGTCGAAACCCGATTTTTTGTGTGAGGCCGCGTTTCTTTCACGCGAGGTAGGGGCGCCAGTGCGCGTGCAGTGGACACGCGAAGACGACCTACGCAATTCCTATCTGCATTCGGTCGCCGCGCATCATCTCGAAGCGGGACTCGATGCGAACGGCAACGTGACGTCATGGTTGCATCGTTCGGCGTATCCGGCCATTGGCGCCACGTTTGCGGCAAACGTAAGCGGCGCCGCGCCCGACGAACTGACGAATGGTGCGAGCGATATTCCGTTTGACATTCCAAACATTAGCGTGGAAGTCTGTCCCGCCGTCGCGCACACTCGCATCGGTTGGTATCGCAGCGTCAACGCCATCCATCACGGCTTTGCCATTGGCTCGTTTGTCGACGAGCTCGCGCACGCGGCAAAGAAAGATCCTGCGGACTTTTTGTTGTCGTTGTTGGGACGCGATCGCAGGGTTGATCTGTCGACGGCCGGTCTCGTGAAACCAGCAAGTAATTACGGGGCAAATTGGACCGATCATCCACTCGACATCGCGCGTGCTCGTCACGTCGTAGAGCTGGCAATCGCCAAAAGTGGATGGCGCGGCACGACATTACCGCGCGGTCGCGGACGAGGCATCGCGATGCATCGCAGCTTCCTGTCGTACGTCGCGATGGTCGTTGAGGTAGAGGTATTGCCCGACGGTACGGTGCTCGTGCCGAAGACGACCGTAGCCGTTGATGCCGGGTTCATCGCCAATCCCGATCGTGCAAAATCGCAGATGGAAGGCGCGCTGATCATGGCGATGAGCAACGTGTTATACAGCGAAATTGCATTCACCGAGGGACGCGTCGTGCAAGCGAACTTTCGCGACTACAGCGTCACACGGATGCGCGCGGCACCACGCGTGGTCGACGTACATTTGGTGGCGAGCGAAGGGTTGCCAGGTGGCATTGGCGAGCCCGGCGTACCACCCGCCGGTGGAGCGATCATGAATGCGATCTTCGCCGCGACAGGCGTGCGCGTCCGTGAGCTGCCGGTGGGAAAACAGCTGGTCGGGTGGCAGGCGGGCAAGGCCGACGCGTAGGCACTGAATTCACACCGACATTCGACAAGCGAGAGACGATGCATTACGACCTGTGTATTTGGGACCCCGTTCGACACGAGCCGCTTCCGACCACGCATCATGAAGCGTTAGAAATTATGGAGCGATTGAGCGCGGTGCCGGACTACGCGCACGCACCGCTTGTGGACTTAGGCGCCGCGATGGTCGCGCAATACAACGCGATGCCAGTTGAACGACTTGCGGGTCGTAGCCTTACGGAATACTGGGGAAGTGATCCGAAGGTGAGCGTAAAGGCGTGCACGACGGCGGTGTATCGCATCTCGCTCCCGACGGAAGAGCCGACGATACAAATCGCTCAGATTGTTCATCTCGCTACTGCGCTTGGACTCGTGGCGTATGACGATGAGAACGGCATGTGCTTTTTGCCAGACGGCGGGATTTTACCGGAAGATTCGCGCGAGATGTGGGAGTTTGAATTGGAGGAACTTGCCGACGAAGCCGCTGGGCGAACAAACGACGTGCCCGATAGCCGCACGTGGTGGCAACTCGCCGCCGGTGAGTTGTTTGATGCAATTGGTCGGGGCAACAAGCGCATTTAATGACACGACCTCTGACAACACACGTTGTGTTAGTACACCCTGAAATTCACTGGAACACCGGGAACGCGGGCCGCACCTGTCTCGCCGCTGGTGCCACGCTGCACCTCATCGAACCGCTTGGCTTTTCGCTCGATGAGCGCGAAGTGAAACGCGCTGGGCTCGATTACTGGGAGCATGTTGACGTACGCGTGTGGCCAAGTTGGGATGCGTTCGAACGCGAGCTGCCGTCGTTTGGCGAACCATATTTTTTCTCGACAAAAGCAACTCAAGTGTTCTGGGATGCCCCACTCGCGGCAACGCCAGGCGTGGTGCTCATTTTCGGACGCGAGACCGGTGGATTGCCCGCCGATCTGCACGCGCGCTATCACGATCGGTTTGTGGCAATGCCGATGGAATCAGCACGCGTACGGTCACTTAATCTGTCAACGAGCGTGGCGATCGCCGTGTACGAAGTGCTGCGGCAACGTCGCACCCTCAACCCGTAAATGGATATGCTTTCCGCACTGCGACTGGCCTGCTGATAAATCTCAGCAAGATCGCATGGCCCTGGTACGTGTTGATCGGAACAACCATCACGATGATTATTGAAATTACTTCTTCGCTTACGCACGGTCCGCGCGCTGCACATCCGAATGACTGACATTCTCGTCGGAGTTGACGGTGGCGGATCGAAAACACGAGTCATTGTCGCTGACGAAATTGGTTGAGAGCTTGCTGAGGATGAAGGATCCGGTTTATCGATCGGAAGAAGGGAACTCGCGATCGTCATGTCGGCCGCAGACGGCTAACGGATCGCTTCTCAGTGGATGGAGAAGCGTCATCTGCATCACACAGCGGCAGCCGCGCGCTAGAAGTTTCTTGACTGGTCAAGAGAAGACAACTAACGCGCGGCTACGGCCTCCCGAGCACTTTCGCGGACAGGAACGAACGCTCCCTCTTAACGTGCCAGGTCAGTTGGGCAGGATTCGGATAAACGCCACGCGTCCGTCGAGGAAAAATGAATTCAATCCGGTGATGACGAACGGATGCGGCGTGGGCAGAACATCGGAGAAGCGCCCCGTTCCATTCAAATCGAGGGCCGACAATCCGTCCGGCTTACACGCGGCCGACAGATTGGTCGTGATCGTGGAGCCACTGACCGTGTAGCAACCGCGCTCGAACCCGGCCAACACGCCGTTCCCGGTACCGGCTTGGGCGTCGACGACCACGTACGTGCCGTCATTCTGAAACACGACGAAGCCGCCATCGTTGCCGTCGTCCCGGCCGAAACTGCCGACGAGCGTGCTCGGCGTTGACGCGACGGAGGTCAGGTCGAACACGCCGTCCGGGGTGGTAGCCGTCAGGGTGCTGCCGGACTTGACGAGTAAGAATGTGGCAAGCGGTTTGCCCGGTTCCGACAGTCCACAGGCGCCGTTACCATCAACCGCCACCATCAGGATCGCGAATACCTTGGTCGCCGCATTCCAGTTGTACACGCCGTGCTCGATGCCGTTGCCGTTACTGGGCCCGCATTGGGGATTGTTCTCGCGAGTCACGAACGTGTAGGTGCCGTCGGCCCAAAAGGTGATAAAGTGCATCCCCGCGACCGCGAACGTATAGGTACCCGACAACGGGCTGGTCGCGTTGGTTATGCACTGGACGGCGAGATTCGTGACGCTCGCCGAGGCGACGCGCCCCTGGCCGCGCACAAGCGTGCAGGTTTGCGCCGGCGTCGCCGGCTGACCCGATAACGTCACGCGATAATCGTCACCCGCATTGAAGAGATTCGGGAAAGTGAAGCTCGTCGCGCCCGCAGCGATTGCGATGGCCGCGCCGCCGTTGAGTCGCAGGGCGAGACCGCCGCTAGTGAGGCCCGTGACCGTACCGCCGACCGTGATGGCGGCCAGCACGCAATTCACTGCCACCGTCGAGATATTTGCTGCGCCGACGGTTCCAGCCCCATTCACGACCGTGCAGTTCTGCGCCGGATTGCTCGGCTGCGTGCCGACAGTCACCGTGTAGCTCGTCCCGCTGGCAACCGCGGGGAATACGAAATTCGCAGCTCCCGCGGTCACGCTCAGCGCTGTTCCGCCATTGAGCCGCAAGGCCAGTCCACTGCCGGTCAGGCCGCTGATGGTTCCGCCGACCGTGTACGTGCTGGTGGTGCAGGTGATCGCCACGTTAGCGACATTGGCGTTGGCGGTGCCGGTGGCGTTTGCAACGGTGCAGTTCTGTGAAGGTGC
>JANYFO010000056.1 GCA_025362635.1 Gemmatimonadaceae bacterium
GGATCGGTTACCGGATGACGTCGCGAGGGCACTGGTGGGTGTGCTGGTGTTTGAGGAAGACGGGCTGCACATCGACGGTGTGCGTGCTGTGGCCGGTGAGCTGGGCGTGCGCTAACGCGTAGCTGCGCGTACGTTGTTCGCTCATGTCCCTACTCGATCTCTTCGATCTGTCGCTCGTTGGGCGCCGTGACGCGCCGGCGCTAGAATATGAACGCGCTGACGGTGTCACGCTGTCGCTCACATTCGGTGCGTTGGAATCCCGAAGTAATCAGCTTGCGTATGTATTGCAGCAGCGTGGAATACAGCGTGGCGACCGGCTCGCGTTCTACTTGGCGAACTGCGTAGAGATCATCGATCTCTGGTTAGCGTGCGTGAAGCTCGGTGTGATTGTTGTCCCGATCAATGTGTTGTATCGCGAGCGCGAAATTGGACACATTCTCGCCGACGCTGATCCGCGCGCTGTTGTCACCACGGCGTCGCAGATCAAGGAATTTCCAAGCCACATCACGTGTTGGCCGATAGATGCGCTCTCGTTGGATGCGTCCTCGATGCCAATGGCGCGCGTACAGGAGCTGTGTGATGCCACAACACCAGCCGCCCTCGTGTACACGTCCGGTACGACCGGTGCGTCAAAGGGCGCCGTACTAACGCACGGCAATTTTGCGGCAAACGCACTCGCGCTGATTGCATGTTGGCGCATCACGGATCAGGATCGGTATCTCGCCGCACTTCCGCTTTTTCATGTGCATGGACTGGCGAACGGCTTGCATTGTTGGCTTGTGAGCGGCTGTCACATGCGCTTGGTGGAACGGTTCGAGCAAGCGCGTGCGCTCGAGTGGTTTTCCCAATACGCGCCGACCATATTTTTTGGCGTCCCGACGATGTTTGTGCGCTTACTCGATCTATCAGCGGATGACGCACGCATGATCGGAAAATGCGTGCGACTTTTTGTCTCGGGATCGGCACCGCTGCCCGCGCAGGTGCTCGAAGCCTTCGCTGACCGCTTCGGTCACGTGATCCTTGAGCGCTACGGCATGACGGAAACCCTGATGAACGTCAGCAACCCCTACGACGGCGAACGTCGTCCGGGCACCGTCGGCCTCCCACTGCCGATGACCAGCGTACGCATCTGCGACGAAGATGCCGCTGTCGTGCCAGATGGCACGACCGGCGAGCTGTGGGTGCACGGTCCGAATGTGTGCGATGGCTATTGGCGCCGTCCAGAAGCAACCGCCACAGCATTCGTCGATGGCTGGTTTCGTACGGGCGACATTGGTGTACGTGCGATTGATGGATACATCACGCTGGAAGGGCGACGCAGCGATCTGATTATTTCGAGCGGCTTCAATATTTATCCGCGCGAGATCGAAGAACTGCTGACGGAGCAACCCGGCGTGCGCGAAGCTGCGGTGATTGGCGTGCCGGATGCTGTGCGCGGTGAGGTACCCGTAGCCTATCTCGTCACCGACGAGGCGTTCGACGCGGCAGCGCTCGAAACAACACTCCGCGCGCAACTGGCCTCGTTTAAAGTACCGCGTCGCTACATCCGCGTAGACGCACTTCCGCGCACTGCGCTCGGCAAAGTGCAAAAGCATCTTCTCCTTCCATCGCTATGAGTCCCGCTCAGCTCTCCTTGCTCGCGTTGGTCTTGGTCATTCTCGCCAGCTTGACCTCGCGCATCAATGTTGGTGCGCTGGCCATTGCGCTCGCATGGCCGATTGCCATGTTCTCGGCCGGATGGAAAGTCGATGCCTTGATGGCAACGTTTCCGTCATCGCTCTTTCTGACGCTGCTCGGTGTCACGCTGCTGTTTGGGGTAGCGCAAAGCAATGGCACGATGGCTGCTGTTACGCACGCGGCCGTTCGATTGTGTCGAGGAAGCGCCGCGCTCCTGCCATTCGTCTTCTTTACGCTCGCGTGTGTGATCTCAACGTGTGGCCCGGGTGCAATCGCGACGACTGCGCTTGTCGCGCCGCTTGCGATGGGCATCGCTCATCGCGCGAAGGTGCCGATATTTCTGACGGCGCTCATGGTTGGTAACGGCGCAAACGCTGGCAATCTGTCGCCGATTAGTGCGGTGGGACTGCTCGTACAGAACTTGATGAAACAAGCCGGACTCGAAGGTCACGGTCTGCAAGTGTGGGCCGCAAATTTTGCAGCGCATGCGCTGGCCGCGTTGGCGGCATGGGCATTGTTTGGCGGACCGGCGTTGTTGAAGGCCGAGCGCGTGATCAGTACGGAAGACGCGGTGCATTTTACGCAGCGACATGTATCGACGTTGGCGGTCGGTACGATATGGATCACCGCGATTGTGGTATTTAAAGCGAATCCGGGCCTTGCCGCCTTTGCCGCTGCAAGCGCGCTTGTCATCGCGGGACTTGGCGACGATGTGGCGATGGTGAAAGCGGTGCCGTGGGCGGTTATTCTGATGGTGTGTGGCGTGAGTGTGTTGATCGGTGTGTTGGAGAAGACCGGTGGAATGGATCTTTTCACCACACTACTCGCGCGGCTTGCGACGCCGCGTTCGATAAATGGGACCATCGCGTTTGTGACTGGGCTTATTTCGACGTACAGTTCGACGTCGGGTGTAGTCTATCCGGCATTTTTGCCGGCAGTTCCGGGATTGGTGCAAAAACTTGGTGGCGGCAATCCGTTGCAGATCGCCCTCAGTATCAACGTCGGCGCTGCGATCGTCGACGTCTCCCCGCTCTCGACGATTGGTGCGCTGTGCATCGCGGCGTTACCAGCGGGCAGCGATGCCAAAACGGTATTTCGTCAGTTGCTGATTTGGGGCTTCAGCATGACGATTGTCGGCGCGTTGTTTTGTCAGCTTTTCATCGGTCTCTTCGCCGCTTGACCGATGTATCGCGTCGTCGCGCGGGCTGGGTCATGATGATCGAATGGTGAGAACGTCTGATGATCAGCATGCGCAAGCCTTACACCGCCCTTCATCCTTCCACGCGAGTCGTTGTCAATCGCTTTCTTTAGTCGCGACTGAGAACGGCTCCGAGAACCACGCTGACCAGGCTA
>JANYFO010000058.1 GCA_025362635.1 Gemmatimonadaceae bacterium
CCAATCTCATTCGCCAAGCGCGCCGCTTGGTCGATGTCTTTGCGGAACGTCGCAATCGCGCCAATTTTTGGCGTCGTGATGTGCCGCGCCATGCGTCGACCGAAAATCTGCAACGGCAACGAATCTGCGAAGCCGCCCGCAAGCGCGTCGGGCAGCCGATCAGCATCAATGCCCGCCTTCGCTGCGAAAGCCAGCATTTCGGCAATAACCAAATTGTTGCACGCCACAATCATCTGGTTGCACGTTTTCGCGAGCTGTCCTGCGCCCTGCCCGCCCATATGCGTGACGCGCATGGCCAGCGCGTCGAACACGGGTGTGGCACGCGCAACATCCGACGCATCGCCACCCGCGAAGATGATGAGTCGACCGGCACGTGCAGCAGGCAGGCCGCCCGAGACCGGTGCGTCAATCCAACCGACGCCACGCAGTTCACGTAGCCTGGCGGCCATCGTCACCGTGCCGTCGGGCGCGATGCTCGAGAAATCCACGAGCACTTGATCGGCGCGCATGGAGGACGCGACGCCCGTGGCGCCAAACATTACGTCGTGCACGGCGTTGGTGTCGGTGAGGCAGAGACAGACGATGTCGCTTTGGCTCACCAATGCGCTGGGTGATGCGGCAGCGCGCGCGCCTGCATCAACCAGTGGCGTGAGTTTCGCGGCGGTGCGATTCCATACCGTGACTGAGAGCTCGCGTTCGAGCAGTCGTTCCACCATCGGCGTGCCGATCAGTCCTGTGCCGATAAATCCAACGCGTGGTGATGTCATTGCGCGTGCAGGTGGAGGCCATTGTCCAGTCGAACTATTTCGCCGGTCATGCCTGGTGCGTGCGCAATGAGAAAGAAGGCGAGTGCCGCAACTTCCTCTGTTTGCAGCAGACGCGGTAACGCTTGCGTTCGCATGTACGTCGCTTCCACCTTTTCGAGACTCGCCGCATCGAGTACTCGGCTCGGCAATCCGCCGGCCACGTAACCGGGTGCGATCGCATTCACGCGGATCTCGGGAGAAAGCGCGCGCGCCAATGACAGCGTGAGTGTGTTCACAGCACCTTTGGACGCAGCATATGCAACCGAAGAGCCCACGCCGTGCAATCCGGCAATCGACGAGATGTTGACGACCGATCCGCGTCCGCTACGACGCAATGCGTCAGTGCACGCTTTCGTCATGTTGTACGTGCCGATCACATTCACATCGTACGTGCGGGTGAATTCGTCAGCGCTCAGCGCATCTAGATCGGCGTGTCGAATAAATCGTGTGGTGCCCGCACAGTTCAACAGTGCGTCGAGATGACCAAAGTGCGTTGCGGTATCATTGGCAGCACGCACGCAGTCGTCGTATCGCGTCACGTTGAGCATCTGCACAAACGTGCGAGCGCCGAGCGCGGTGCATGCGTCCGCCACGGAGTCGGCGTCACTGCGTGTTGCGTCGTCGAGATAACAGATGCCAACGTCCCAGCCACTGCGGGCAAAAAACGTGGCGCATGAGGCGCCGATGCCGGAGGCCGAGCCGGTTATGAGGCAAACGGGACGTTCCGAGGGTGTCATCCGGAAATCAATTGCCTAAAAACTTGGCGATCGTTTCGTTCAGAAACTTCTTGTCCGCAGGACTTGCCGCTGCGCCTGCGGGGTGACCCCAGAGTGATGGAATAGGGGTGAATTGTACGTGCGGAATAAACTGCGCCTCGTACCGTGCATCGCCCATCGGAAAATACAAATCGGTTTCAGACGGCATGTAGAGCAACCGTGCGGTGATTGAACGCAACGCCTTTTCGACATCACCATTAAATCCGGGCGTATCACCAACATTGTGCTTTTCCCAAGTATGCGCTTGCAAGATGTAATTGTTGGCGTCGGCGTTGAAGCGGGTGCGCATACTCTGCATGACCTGCTCGAACGTCGTGCCGGGTGCTGCCGTGGTGCGCCACAATTCGCGACGCCACCATTCCTGCGAGTACAGCCACGCCGCCCACACCATGCCGAACGCTTCAAGACCAGCTTTCGGCGGCGCCGCGTAATCACCAGCATTAAACGTGGGATCGGCAGTCAGTGCGGCGATCTGTCCCTCAAGTCTGACAATGCCATGCCCATACGTCTTGGCCGTGCCCGATGTCGCGACGATGCGATCTGCAAACGTGGGATAACTCACTGCCCATTGAAACGCCTGCTGTGCGCCCATTGAAAACCCGATGAGCGCGCGCAGGTGCTGCACCTTGAGTTCGTCAACAAGCAATCGGTGTACCGCTTCAACGTTGTCCCGAATGCTCGTTACCGGAAATCGCGGTCCGTGAAACGGCTCCGGCGTATTACTCGGCGAGGACGACGCGCCGTTGCCAAAGAGTTCGGTCGCAACGAGGAACAGTTTGGCTGTGTCAAGCGCGAGCCCCGGACCGATGAGCCATTCGTAGCCATGGTGATTGGCCATGTAGTGCGATGGGAGCAACACGACGTTGTCGCGCGCCGCATTCAGATGTCCGTACGTACCGTACACGATGCGCGCTTGCGGCAGTACAACGCCGCTCTCCGTCCGAAAGTTTGTCATCACAAACTCGTGATGCTCGGCACGGTCGACACGCTGTGCGTTAGCGAGTGTGGGCGCGGCGGTGACCAGAGCGGCGAGGCCGATGGCGACGGCGAATCGAAGAGTAGGATGCATAATCGGAAATGTAGCGCTGGCGGTGGGCGTGGGCCCAAATTACACGGACACCTTCTCCTCTTTTGGCTACGATGCGATCCATAACTTTTACTCGCTCACGCGGTACATCGCGCCGTTCCGCGTTTACGCTCATCGAGATTCTGGTGGTGATCGTTGTGATCGCCATACTCGCGACGCTTGTCGCCCCCAACATTTTTCAGCATGTGGGCGCGGCCAAATCGGCAACGGCGAAAGCGCAGATTGAAATGCTCGGGTCAGCGCTCGACGCGTATCGGTTGGACAATGGGAGTTACCCCAGTACGCAGCAGGGGCTGCCCGCTTTGTGGGAAAGGCCGTCCATCGATGCACCCGCAAATTGGCGCGTGCCGTATCTGCGCAAGCCAGTGCCGCTCGACCCATGGGGACGGCCGTATGCGTATCTCTTTCCGGGACAGCACAACGCGCAGGGATACGATTTGATATCGTACGGCGCGGACGGGAAGCCGGGTGGCGAAGGCGACGACGC
>JANYFO010000363.1 GCA_025362635.1 Gemmatimonadaceae bacterium
AAATCATGATGGCCAACAGTATCACGAGTCTTCGGGATATTGGCCGCCGTGACTGGCGAATGTTTGTCGAACGACAAAGTGTCATGGAAGCAGTGCTTCGTGACGATCCGTCGGGATTCTATTCGCAGATGACGTTTGCGACGCGGGATCGATACCGCCACGTTGTGGAGCGTATCGCCAAGCGTACTGGGCACCGCGAGGTTTCCGTGGCGCAATGGGCGATTGATCTTGCGCGTCGACATGCTGAAAGTACGGATGCTGCAGCCGATCCGCGATGTGGGCACGTCGGGTTTTATCTCGTGGACGACGGGCGCCTCGAGCTCGAACGCATGTCCGGGTATACGCCGTGGCTTGGTGAGCGCGTGGAGCGCACCGTGCGCGCACATCCGAACTTGGTGTTTATCGGCGGCCTTGCGCTCTGCACCGTGCTCGCGACGCTCGCCGTCACGCTGTTGGTTGACGAAGGGGCGCGAACATCGTGGTGGCTGTTGTTACTGTTTGCGTTCTTTCCGGCGCTCGACATCTCGGTGAGCGTGCTCAATCAACTGGTGACAACGTGGCTACCCCCGCGTATTCTTGCACGGTTGGATTTGCACGAGCATGGCGTGCCGGTCGAGTTTCGCACGGCGGTTGTGATTCCGACTTTGTTCAGTAGCGTGGATGACGTGCGTGATGCACTCGAAAATCTCGAAGTGCAGTTCCTGGCCAATCGCGAAGCGCATTTTCACTTTGCGATCCTCAGTGACTTTACCGATGCGGCGACTGAATCATTGCCGAGCGACGAAGCCGTCGTCACCGCAGCGCTCGATGGCGTACGCGCGCTCAACGCGCGATATGCCCTAGGTCAGCCGGACGAGTTTTATCTCCTGCATCGCAAACGTCGCTGGAACGCGCAGCAAGGCGTGTGGATGGGATGGGAGCGCAAGCGCGGCAAGCTGTCACAGTTCAATCAACTGTTGCGTGGCGAATGCACGGATGCGTTTGACGTGATCAGTGTTGATGCCACGACGCTGCGCGATGTGAAATATGTAATCACACTCGATGCGGATACCGTGCTGCCACCAGATGCGGCCCCGTCGCTTGTTGGGGCCATGGCGCATCCGCTGAACCGGGCCGTGTACGACGTGTCGCACGGACGAATCAAGCGCGGGTATGGCATCTTGCAGCCGCGCGTGGGCGTGTCGCTGCCGAGCGCGCATCGATCACGCTTTGCTTCTATTGCGTCAGGACATCCCGGCGTCGATCCATATTCGACGGCAGTGTCCGACGTGTATCAGGATCTTTATGGGGAAGGCAGTTTTACCGGCAAAGGCATCTATGATGTCGACGCGTTTCAGTTAGCAACGCACGGCCGTTTTCCAGAAAATACGCTCCTCTCGCATGATCTCATTGAAGGGAATTACGCACGCGCTGGGCTTGCTACCGATGTCATTGTGTATGACGACTACCCGTCAAGCTATTTCGCGTTTGCGAAACGAAAACATCGATGGATACGAGGTGATTGGCAGCTCTTGCCGTGGTTGGGTCGCGTTGTACCGGGACCAGATGGCCCCGAGCGTAATCGATTGTCGCTGTTGTCCCGATGGAAGATCCTCGACAATCTGCGCCGGAGTACGGTCGAAATTGCCCAGTTGCTGTTTTTAGTCGGAGGTTGGACCGTACTGCCGGGCTCCGTCGTGCGTTGGACCTTCCTTGGATTGGGCGCGATCATGGCGCCGTGGGCGACATCACTGCTGCTCGCCGTGGTGCGACCGCCGTTTGATAAGTCGTGGCGCGCCTACTACGCCGCGGTCGGGCAAGACGCAATCGTGAGCGCGCAACAAGTGGCGCTCGCGCTGATCTTTCTTCCGCATCAAGCGCTTATATCACTCGATGCTATTTCGCGGACGCTTTATCGACTGATTGTTTCGCGCCAGCATTTGCTCGAGTGGCAGTCGGCCTCGTTTATTGAGCGCGACCTATCAAACGCGGCGGATCTCGCGCGCGCGAGTTGGCGTGCCATGCGTATGTCGGTTGCGGCCGTCGGCATTTTTGCGCTCGCCGTGTCGGCAATTGCTGTACGTCGACAGCTCGTTCGCGAGCTGTCGGTGATTGACTTGACACCGCTCCTGCTGTCGATGTGGAGTATCGTTTTGCTCTGGCTCTTTGCACCGCGCATCGCGGCATGGCTAAGCCGCGGTATCGCGCCAGAACGAAGACCGCTGTCAGCAAGTGCGCGAGAAACAGCAACGCGCTACGCGCAGAGCCATTGGCACTTCTTCGATCATTTTGTGACCGCCGATACGCACTGGCTCGCACCGGACAACTTTCAGTCCGATCCGGAACCCGTCGTTGCGATGCGTACGTCGCCCACAAACATCGGCCTGCAACTGCTGTCGACCGTGAGCGCGCACGACTTAGGCTTTATCAGCGCGTCCGACATGACGGAACGCCTTGAACGGGTTGTGGCAACGTTGGCGTCTCTGCGTCGGTATCGCGGGCACTTTTACAATTGGTACGACCTCAACGATTTGCGCGTGCTCGACCCGCCGTACATCAGCACCGTCGACAGCGGCAATATTGCTGGCCACCTGATTGCCCTCCGCCAAGCGTGTCTGCAACTGGCGGATCAACAACAGGAGATTGGCGCGAGGTTGCGCGCACTCGCTGATCAAGCATACGCTTTTGTCACAGAGATGGAATTTGCGTTCCTCTACGACGAATCACGTAAGCTCTTTACGATCGGCTATCATCCCGAGTCATTCACGGCCGACGACTCGTTTTACGATTTGCTTGCCTCCGAAGCGCGGTTGGCAAGTTTCGTCGCTATTGCGCGCAATGACGTTCCCGTCGAACACTGGTTCCGACTCTCGCGCACGCTCAATCGCTCGGCTGGAGCGACTGCGCTGGTCTCGTGGAGCGGCAGCATGTTTGAGTATCTCATGCCTGTGCTCGTGATGCGATCGCTCCCGTTTACGATTCTTGATCAGACGTATCACGGTGCGACGGCGCGTCACCGTGCGTTTGCGCGCCTCCGCGGCGTGCCGTGGGGGGTAAGTGAGAGCGCCTACAATCTCCGCGACCGTCATCAGACGTATCAGTATCATGCGTTCGGGATCCCCGATCTCGCGCTTAAACGCGGACTTGGTCGAGATCTTGTTGTCGCGCCCTATGCAACAGCGCTCGCCGCCATGATCGATCCACCGCGTGCAATGGCGAATTTGCGTGCGCTTGAGACGATGGGTGCG
>JANYFO010000174.1 GCA_025362635.1 Gemmatimonadaceae bacterium
GCCTTCACGCACCGGCTGAGAGATGGTCGCCATCTGTTTGCGCCTCCTCAGGCCTTGGCCGACGCCGCTGGCGCCGAGTGGTTGACCTTCTTCAAATAGACCACGGCGGTATACGTGTTGAGCTCTTCAAATACGTGGTAAGCGCGACGGTCATACGCGAGCTTTGACACGCTCCAGTTCTCGTCTGCCGCATCACCGAAGACAATCGCGCGCGACGGACAGGCCTGTGCACATGCGGTCGTGAATTCGTCGGCCTTCACCGGGCGACCTTCAGCGGTGGCGCGATGTTCTGCTTCACGAATGCGCTGTACGCAGAACGTGCACTTCTCCATGACACCTTTGCCGCGCACGGTCACGTCGGGGTTCAGCGCCCAGTGCATCGGCTCCGGCCATGCGTATTGCTTGCGCGCTGGCTCGCCGTAGCCGAACCAATTGAAGTAGCGAACCTTGTAGGGGCAGTTGTTGCTGCAGTATCGCGTGCCAACGCACCGGTTGTAGACCTGCACGTTGAGGCCATCCGGCGAGTGGTACGTGGCATAGACCGGGCACACCGGTTCGCACGGCGCGTTCCCACACTGTTGACACAGCATCGGCACGAAGCGGGTGTCGAAATCCGGTGAAAATTCGTTCTCGGTATTTTCGTTGCCTTCGTAGTAACGCTCGAGGCGAATCCAGGCCATTTCGCGGCCCTTAATAATGTTTGCGCCCGGACGTTCATCCCACGTTGTTGGGCTCAGCGCGCGGCCTTGATACGGTGCGCCGACCGTCGGGATGTTGTTCTCGCTGTAACAGGCGGTCACGCACGCTTGGCATCCGGTGCAGCGCGCAAGATCGATGGTCATCGCCCATCGACGATGGGCCATGCCCGATGGGTGCGACGGGTCGTACATGCCCGTCGCTTTGCTTGAGTCGTTCGCAAATTCACCTTGCGCATCAGCTGCCACGGGAGACCGTAAGCCTGGCTTAAAAGCATTGGGCGCCATGCCTGCAATGACTTCATGCTCAGCGTCACCAGCTTTGCCGCGCAATTCTTCAAGCGTCGTGGCCTGACCAATCCCACGGCCGTGTTGACGCGCGGACCCTTCCGTCGTGGCCAACTGCGACGCTTCGGCGAGCACGGTCACTTTGCCCTTGCTTGCCGTTAGCGTGAGCGCGCCCGAGGCATCCCAACCATGCGGAATGAGATCGTACGCGTTAATCCCCACATTTTGCGCGAAGCGACCATACGCCGTGTGACCGAGACCAAGCGCCAACGCCACGGTGTCTGGTCGCACACCCATGTATTCGTACACAGGCGCCGTGACTTTACCGGCGGCCGTTTCGATCACAAGGTGCTGACCCTCTTTGAGTCCAAGCTTGCGATACGTTTGTGGATGCACCTCCACCCACGACTGCCACGCAATCTTTGTGACGGGATCGGGAAGCTCTTGCAACCACGGCTTGTTTGCGCCACGTCCATCGCCGAGCGTGGCAGACGGGTACACCTGCACGAAGTACTCGCCGACTGTGGTCGCGAGTGCGGGCGCAGGAGATGGCGGCACGGTGTTCGATCGCGACGACGTGGCGATCAGTGGAGCGCCCGCGACTGTGGCTTTCGTTAATGCGCTCACAAACGCGGCATTGCCGCCCGGAAACTTGCTGATGTACCACGTGCGATAGTCGACCACGTTGTACTTCGACGCGAGCGCCTGATCTTTCTTGGCAAATTCAATGAGCACGTTGGCGGTGGCCTTCGTGTCAAACACGGAATCGAGCGTCGATTGCTGTAGTCCAATCTGCCCTTGCAGTGAAACCGCGTCGCCCCAGCTTTCCAACCAATGATTGTCGGGCAACACCAAGTCGCAGAGCGACGATGTCTCGTCCGGCATCGTGGAAAAGGAGACTTTAAATGGCACCTTCGCAAATGCGGCGATGAATCCGGCGCCCTTGGGCATTGTATGCGCGGGATTCGCGCCGCGGACAAACGCCACGGGCACGCTGCCCGCGGCCATCCGCGTGACCGCGCCGGCAAGCTCTGCGTATGACGACAACCCTGCATATCCGCCATGGGAGACAGCAGGCTTGATCGTGACACCAACACTACCGCCGCGCTTGTTAATGTCGGCCACCATCGCCCCGCATTCGACCGCGTCTGCTGTGCTTACGCCGCAGATGGCCATTACGCCACTACCCGCACCTTTGATTGCAGCCGCGAGCGACTCAATAGTTGTAGCGGGAACGCCAGACGCATCGGACGCAGCAAGTACGGTTCCTTGCCCGGTGAGTGCCGCGCAGATGGCCATCTCGCTTCCCGGCTTTGCGGCGATCCATTGATCCGCGTTCAGCCCAGTCAAGGATCGACGCGAACCAACATACACCATCTGGGGCGCGCCTTCGATCTTCGCACGCGCATCGGCCCAGTCGAGTTGCTGCGGCACGGAGTGTCCCCATCCATCGAGGAAATCCGCGCCGAAACTCACAACCAGCTTCGCCGCGCCAAAGTCGAGCGATGGCCACGCCGTGCCATACGCCTTTTGGTTTGCCGCGATCGTGGCGCCGGGTGCCAGCGCATCGACGCTGAGATGTGCCGGCATGCCTTGCGCTGCCAACCACTGGTCGAGGAATCCGGGAAAGGTGCCCGATTCATGCGCATTGATGAACACCGCATTGCCCGCTTGGCCTTTGCTCTTCGTCTCACCGAGCTTTTGCGAAAGCAGCTGCAACGCTTTGTCCCATGTGGTGGGCTTGAGCGTATTGCCCTCGCGCACCATGGGTGAGCGAAAGCGATCTGGGTTGTACAATCCCTGCATCGACGACAATCCCGTGGCGCAGATAGCGCCTCGGCTCATCGGATGCTCCGGATTGCCCTCAAGCTTGATCGGTCGACCCTCGCGCACTTCGGCGAGCACACCGCAAGCCGTCGCACATTCACGACACGTGGTGGCGTAATATTGCGAGATGCCGGCAACGGTGTTGTCGGGTGACACGACGTATGGAATGAGCTTCCCCACCTTTTCGGAGGAGCAACCCACAACGGCTGTCGTAGCGCCGGTAGCGCCAAGAATCTTAAGGAAGTCGCGGCGTTTAACGCCGGTTCCCGCTTCAGTGCTCATGCAGTCACTCCGCTCCGGGCGGCTTCACAAAAATGACAGCGCGCACACGACGCGCCATCACCTCATGAACGAGGGTCAGACGACGATCAGTAGTGGCAGGTGCTGCAATCGTAACGCGCCTTCTTTGCGGGCATCGCTTCAAGCGCCGGTGTAACAGGCATGCCAGCGAGACGCGCACCTTCCGCCGGCTTGTAACCCTGCACGTGGCAGTTTACACACCAGCCCATATTGAGCGAGTTGGCTTGCGTGACGGGGACATAATTAGTGTCTGGTCCTTGCTTGCCTTGGTTTTGAATCTGTCCGTGGCACGACTGACAGGTCACACCCGCGTTCACGTGACGCATATGCGGGAAGTGTACGTACTCTGGCACTTTGTGCACGCGGTTCCAGGGAATGGGCAATCCCTTGGCATAGAACGCTGCCACCTTTTTGATCTCCGGAGCACCCGGCTTGACCAAAAGATGACATCCCATGCAGGTCGCGACCGACGCGTTGCCGGGATCTGGCGACTTATTGGCCCCGCTATGGCAGTAGAGGCAGTTCATCCCAGCTTTCTGTACGTGCGGTGAGTGCACGAACTTGACTGGCTGTTCGACCCGCAACCCTTGCGACGACGACGCGCCGCTGTAGGCTGACAACAACGTTGCCGCTGCGGCCAGTGCGAGAAAACCAGGAATCACCGTCCACTTCTTCTTAACCGTCATCGACGCGACCGGGAAGGCGAAGGTAAAGCGTGCGCGGCGACGGAGAAATTCGTTGCCGGACATGTAAACACGCAGCGCGCCAACTGTGCTTCGTGAATAATTTCACGAGAACACTGCTATGCTCGTAAGTTGGTGCCCACACGATTTTTGCAAGCGCGAAGTATGACCGGCACCGTATTTGTACGCAAGTGCAAATGTGCGACGCAAAACATGAGTTTCCGAAAAGTTCCGGCATGGAAAGGCAACGCTGCGGCCTTGCACATGTTCCCGAGCCACTCCTGCCACCGCGCTCCACCTACAACGACCGCGGCGCTTCGGCGCACATGCGCGCGCAATGCGAGAAGCGCCGCCCATCAAGGAGCGGTGACTCGCGCAGCGCGTCACGAACATCATCCGGCAACAAGGCGACGAGTGCTCTGCACTGCTGCGTAAGGCGCAGCGGCCACGCCGTGCCCCAAGCCAATCGGTGCGCGCCGATCGTGCGCACCAAGTGCAGAAAGTGATCTTCTGGCGGCCCCCAGAGCCACCCGAAGTCGTAGGCGACTCGCGCCTGTTCATCGGGTGTGAGCCCCCAATGCATTTCCTCGATAAGCTCTCGGCCCGCGCTCGAAATCATCAGATGACACCGCGAATGTGGGAGTCGGGCGATCGCACGCAGCGTCGCGGCAGAGACGTCACCGGCGACGTCCATCGGATGGCGCTGCCGCAAATCCTCAAAACGCACCGTTGCGTGCATTACGATGCCACACTCGCCGCACGCGAGCGCCAACTCCGCGAGCGCGGTATGACCCGCACCGAGGCCCCATTGCGCCGGATACACACGAATCGCAGGCGCACCCTCACTGTGCGCGGTGGCTAACGCCAACTCCCAGTGCGGCCAGTCTGGACGGACAATTGGTGCGGGATGGAGCGTGCCGCGATATGCGGCGATCGCGCGGTATAAGGCGCGGTTGGACGGTGCCGGGTCGCGATAAAACGCACCGGGCAAGTGGCCGACCCACGCGCCAGCAAATCCTTCGCGCTCGAGCACCCGCACCAAAACATCGGCGTCGGGATGCGGAATATCTCGAAAGGGATAGCTCCCGATCCACGCATTCACGTCAACGGGCCGAGTCTCGGTGACGGTTTGGGTCACGCGTACGCCGCGCCCACGACCGCCTCGAACGATCGCATCGGAAAGAGCCGCACTGCATTCCGCGACCGCATATCCGCGATATCGTCCGCGCTCGCCCCAACGTGATCCAGGGCCCAAAGCTTCGTCAACCCTGTACACATCGTGATGTCGGACGCCCACAGCAATCGTCTCGCGCCAACCCAGCGCAACGCGTCATCGAGCATGCCGCGATCTATGCCGCTGCCCGAAAGATCCATGACGACGTTTGGCACGTCATGCACCGCCGGCAGGGTGTGCGCCCAATCGCCACCACCACCAATGTGCGCAAGGATAAACGTCACACGTGGATGTCGCGCGGCTAATCGCGCCACATCACGTCCGTCGGATGCATCTTGGTTTGGCCAGTCGCGTCGACGATGTTGCCAGACGTGCTGGAGCACCGGCACGTTGAATTCGGCCGCAGCGGCGGCGATGTCATCCAACAAATGGTCATCCGCACGACGCGCTGCCGCGAGCTTAATTCCAATGGCACCGCGCGCGATGCCCGTTGTAATCTCGGCAAGCGCGTGCGCTTTAAAGTTTGGGTTCACCGCCACGTACGCACGCACCCGCGACGCCTCCGTTGTTGCAAATTGCAGCATCCAGTCGTTTGCCTGCGTCTGATCAGCGGGTGATGCAAAGTATGTTGGCGACGTGTGTCCCCACGAGCCAAGTATTGACGCAATGTGACAATGCACACCGATGCGCGTCCCGGCGTCGAGGCGCGACGCATTGTAACGCATCCAGTCGGCGCGATTGGTGAACGGCGAGTGGAAGTGCGCGTGCACGTCAATGAGTGGCGCCGACCCTCCGAGTGGCGTGAGCATTAGTCAGTCGATGCGACGAGGACCAGGACGCAAAGCCTTCATCGCCTGCGGCATTGCCGCCTGAATGACATCAAGCGCGCTTTGGTCGTGCGCGATTGCCGCGAATTGATATGCGCCACGCTTGACCAGAACACCGAAGCGCGCGAACGCCGCCACCAGCGCGTCGAGCTGCTCCGGTACATCGGCGACCAAGCGCCACATTTGCGGCGGCCCTTCTGCACGCACACCAACCCACGGAGATTCGTTTAGCGCCTCACCAATACTTTGTTGAATGAGACCACCAGCAATCGTCAGACGCGCCGGCACATCAACGCGCTCATGCCAGTCTAACACCGCCTTCGCTGCAGCCAAGCCCGTACTTTCCGCGGCGGCGGTGGATGAAATCCACGTTCGCGTTGCGGCTTGCATCACACCGGCACGACCCACCACGGCGGCTAGCGGATATCCGTTTGCCATCGCTTTACCAACGGTTGTTAAATCAGGCGTCACGTCCAGTAATTCTTGAATGCCGCCCGTCCGCATGCGAAATGCAGTTTTGATTTCGTCGAAGATGAGCACGGCGCCAATGCGATCACATGCAGCGCGGGCTGACGCGAGCCACGCGCGACTCGCAACGTGATGGATGAGTGGTTCGAGAATAACGGCGGCCACTGTGGACGCGTGTTCGGCGATTGCCGCCTCCAGCGCTATGACATCGTCGAACGGGACCATCGTCAGATGTTGGCGCGAATCTGCCGGCACCCCCTCGGCGTCGCTATTCCAATCCAACCATCCAAAATACCCACACGCGATGATGTGTTCGCGTCCTGTCGCCGCGCGCGCGAGCCGTATCGCGGCGGCGTTTGCTTCCGCACCCGTTCGGAGAAAACGCACTTGCTCCGCGCATGGAATGACGTCAACTAATCGCTCGGCTACTTCAACTTCGAGCGTATGCGGGAGCCCTGTGACGTTGCCGTTCGCCGCCGCGTGCTGCACGGCTCGCGTAACGGCGCCATCCGCATACCCGATTGCCACAGCGCCGAGCGCCATGGTGCAATCGATGTACCGTCGCCCGTCGGAAGCGAATACAGTGCAGCCTTCAGCCCGCGCAAAGTGTGACGGCACTGCAGCATCGAGCGCACGCGTCCCGTACATCGCGGCTGGCTGCTTGCTGCCAGTGGACGACCCATCCGGAATGACGTCAGCGGCTCGGACACGCCAATTGTCATCGCGTCCGTTAATAAATGGAATCGAGAAACTCACGCGTCGCTCCGAGCTGTCGCATCACGCAAAGCATTCGTGACGGCGAGGCGAGTTTCTCGTTCGATGGTACGCAACACTTCAATGCTGGAGGCGCGGAGCAACATCAGCTCGCGAAGATCTGGTTTAGCGCGGTAAACGAGAGATCGTAAGGTGCGCATAACCAGCTCTGGATTGCGAGTGCGAAAATACGCGATGGCCTCAAGTGCTGCCTGCGCATCAGCGAACGTCTGCTCCAGTTCGGCCATCAAGGGCTGCGGCGCCGTTTTCTTCGCGGGCGCAATTTTCTTGGTCGCATCTCCAGCGCGCAGATGCAGTTCGTACAGCGCCAAGAGACAGGCCTGCGCCACGTTGAGCGAGAAGTGATCGGTGGTTGGAATAGTGGCAATGGCGTGCGCCCGATCAAGCGCTTCGTTTGGAAGTCCGTGATCCTCTCGTCCAAACATGATCGCTACTCGGCCAACGGCCGCCTTGGAAATCAATTCGACGGCGGCCGTTCGCGGGGTGTGTCGAGCCCACTTCGCCGCGCGCCGCCGACCGGAGAACGCGATTACGTGCACGCAATCTGCTAACGCCTCGTCAAGCGTGTCGAAATGTTGAATACGCTCAACAAGTTCACGCGTGTCATGCGCAATTTGTTCAAGACGATTTTTGTCGTACGCACACGGACGGACGAGCCGTAAATCGTCCGCACCCATATTTTTCATCGCGCGCACGACGGCGCCGATGTTGATCGGATCCTGCGACTCGTACAACACCACCGTGACAGCGGACAGAATGGAAGCAGGCATCTGCAGAAGATAGTGGCATCACAGCACCGAAACATCACCGTGCACGAATGAATTCTGTAATGCTACGTGAGCACAACGTGCAACGCACGGCTTCGTTCGTGTCGATCACCACGTAAGTAGCCGAAGCCCCCACCGCCGCTCAAGACCAGTTGGCCCCGTCGACGCTCACCGTCGGGAGATCGATCATTGATGATGACGTCGAACAAGAGACGACCGTCGCGCACGCGCGGCAGATACGCACGATGCCAGCGCAGTCGCATCCCCCACCCCGTTCCCGTTACGCGCCATTCGACCTCGGGGCGTACGTGCGATGCGGCCACGAGCTCCGTTGTGCGCACACCACCCGCGCGTACGGGCACGATGAGCCCTCCCGCCGTCCATGCAGCGGATTCGTCGTATCCCAGATACCATTGCACTCCGTCGGCGTTCGTGTCCGCGTGCTCGTTGTCCAGTGGATTTTCGACGAGGTCCGACGTCGGCGCCATCGCTCCGGTCCGTGCGTCGATGTCGACTATAAAATGCACCGCAGTTGTTGCGATTTGTACGGTCGCGGTCGGCGTACCCGCGTCCACCCACGGCAGCTCGGTGCGCACGTAATGCAACTCGCCTAGTTCAAATTGGAGTGCGCCAGCGATCAGTGTTCCAGGACGTACGTTCAACGCGATTGCACTGACGGTTGGAATGTCGATCGCGAGCGTCGGTTCGCCAATGATGCCCGCGTTGCGGGGTGTCTGTCGCGATTCCGTCGTCGCGACAACGAGTCCCTCGAGCTCGATATTGCTCCGCGCGGATCGGGCGTGCAAGTCGATGTGCCAACCGTGCGCCGCGCGCGAATGGGCCGCGGTCGTACCATCGTCGCTCTGTACCGTCGCGCACGGTATGCCAACGGCATCGAGGCGCACCGCGGTTACTGTGCCCGCGGTCGTGGGCCAACTCCAGACACCGACGATTCTTCCCGATCGGCCACAGACCTGAAGCCAGTGGCGTGGCACGGCTGCGTGTCCAGGCGCGCCCGGCGCCATCGCACGCACAAGCACACCTTCGTGACTCGCAGCATACCAGACACGCGCCGTGGCTTCCACAGTGGCGGTTGCGTGCGCCGGATTTGCATGGACGGCATCGACTTCAAATTCCAAGGTGCGAGACATCGGCATCGATTCGACGTCACGCAAAAAATCAAATCCATCCTCTACACCACCAGCGCCGTGTTGCTCTGCGGGCATCCACCATGCCTCACCCACAAGGCGCGCCGCACCGGCAATCGGCAGCGTGATTTCACGCACCGTATCCGAACTCCATTCAAGGACATCTACCAAATAATTTGCCGTGACGACAATCGTCCGTTCAATCGTGACACCAACGGCAAGTTCTTTCGCACGCTTCCATATCCAACCGGCCGCGCCGCGATCCTCGAAGGCGAGTAGCTCCGTTATGACGCGTTGTTGTGACGCGCGATCAATCAACGGTGCTGCATGCGCGATCGTGCTGCGATACCAGTGGAGTGCGCGTTCGGTGTAGCTGCCTGTTCCGGGATCATCGAGCCATCGCGCGTCGGCCGATTGCAACGTGAGCGCGAGGGCGTCTGGATGCCCGTGCCCACCGCCCGTGTGTCCACCTTCAAGTGCCACATAAGTGCGCGCGTCGTCACGACGCAGTACCGCCACCCCTTGCGCACGTAACACACCACTCGTCGGCAACCACTCGCCGTGCGGCGCCGACTCTGCGTCCGCCATGAGCAACGCACGCCACGAAAGGTCGGCGCGGGTGAGTGCGGTTGCCTCTGTGTTGCGTTCTGCATCAGCCGTCGACACCCGTCGTCCCGTTTCACGTCGTGCACAGCGACTGTCATACAGTCGCGCCAGCAGGCCGGTCAATTGTGCATCTGGCGCGGCCGACTGAACTGAGTGCGCGTAGCCAAGCTCAAGCCACTCGGCAAATCGCCACTGGCGAATGGAGATCGCATATTGGGAATCGCGACGCGACGGCAAGGTGTCGTCAGGCAACACACCAAAAAACGGCGTCACGAATCCAGCGCGATACCGTGCGTCGAGCGCCGCGGGCAAAGGTCGATCCATTGCGATCAAGAGCTGCGTGCCGTACCACAGGCCACGATGCGCGAACATATGATAGTTCTCTCCCTCGTACCACGTGCCGTCAGACAACAATCCATTTTCAACAAGCCACGGCAACCCGCCTCGCGCGTCCAAACGTTCACTCACCACATGATGCTCGCCGAGTAGGTGTCGCGCACTGAGCACGCTCACTTCATTCCAAACCTGTCGATTACTCGTGCCTTCGTGGAAATCACTGATGAGTGCAGCACTCGGCGCAAGTAACTGATCGCGCACTTGGCCACCCAGTGCCTGTATACCTGGCGCGTGCGTACGCTCTAGCAGCGATAACGCGTGACACGCGTTCAACAGCCAGATTGATTCGAGATAGGTACTGAAGAATGGTCGTGACGGACCAAGCACATTGTCGCGATTGGGCCAACTGGCGTACTGTTGCGCCAGTGTTTGCAGAATTCGCGACGCGAGTGCTGCGTGCTCGACATCACCGCGCAAAGCAAAGAGAGTCGCCGCATGGACGGCGCGCTCGACGGTCCAGAGCTGTGCGCCCATCGCCCACCAATCGTCGTGCTCGCGACCACGATACGTGACGTCGCACCGATCGCATCGATGCTCCTGCGGTGACCACGGATCAAACTCCAGCAGTGTGCCGTGCACGGGACAGCGCCCGCCACCCCGCGTGAGACGCGCCTTCTGCGCAGGAATGGGGAGTTCGCTCAACAGCAGCGGCTCTAACTCGTCCGAAAGACTATCAGCCAATGCCGCGAGCGGTGCGATGCCGTCAACGCGAGAGACTCGCGCGTCGCGCCGACGTTGCGCGAGATCCAACCGTAGCAGAGTTGGCGACGTGGTCACAGCGAATCTCGGCGCGTCCACTGCGCGATGGACACCAGCTCTCCGCGAAGATCCATGGTGACGTGTTCGAGCCGACGCGAACGCCCCTGCACACCACGGGCATGAAAGAGCCATGCAACTGGCATGCTGTCGCGCAACATGATGTCTACTTGCTGCCACTTGTCGCTTGCGTTGACCGCAGTCGCCTTTTGCGCGACTCGAAGGGCACCGTCGAGCAATACCGTGTGAAAGCCCGTGTAATCCAATGCCCCATTTCGCTGACTCGACATGAACATTGCGGACAAATTGCCGAGCGCGATGTCGCCGGGAATACCCGTGAGCGCGAAATCAAACAATTTTTCTTTGGCGCGCAGTGTGGTCAAAAACGTTGCCAACTCCACAATCTTGATCGTCACCGCCACCCCGCGCGCGCGCAGATCTGCTTGTATCAACTGCTCGACCGCTTGATCACCGCTACCAACACTTAACAGCGTGACCGCGAGTGGACTGCCGTCGCGCGCGCGCTGTCCACGGGTATCGCGCTTCCACCCGGCACTGTCGAGCAACGCATCAGCATCGGCGGGATTAGGCGGTTCAGCGCGTGTGGACTGAAAAGGTAGGCCGAGGGGAATGGCGCCGCCTGCCGGCGTTGCAAAGCCCGCGACCGCGGCGCGCACGAGTTGCACACGATTGATGGCCATCGACACCGCACGTCGTACGCGCGCATCACGAAATGGTGCTCGCATTGTGTTAAACGCGAGCACCGTCGAGAAAAGCGAGGGCGGTGTCATGAGGACCAGCGTTGGATCGCGTTGCACTAGGGCCGCCATGTTTGGCGATACGCCAGCGACATCGAGCTCGCCACTCACCAATCCTGCAAATTTGGTCGCCGATTCATCAACCACTGCCACGACAATTTGCGAGAGTTTCGGCGGACCACCCATCGAGACTGGAAACGAGGCATTGCGAACAAAACGCCAGCGTCGGCCGACGGCACGATCCAGAAAGCGAAAGGGGCCATTGCCTATCGGCGACGCGGCAAACGCGTGTGTGCGCCATTGGTTAAGCGGTACCGTATCGAGCACATGCATCGGGACAATGGGCAATTCGGCAAAGATTGTCGGCAGCGTCGGCATGGAATCACGGAAATACACCATGAGTTCAGTGTCGCTTCGCGCAGTCACGGAGTCAATTGCTGCAAGCTCGCCAGCACGCGGTGATCCGAGTAGGGGGTTGCGCGCGGCGTTGATTGTAAATCGCGCATCGGCCGCAGAGGTTGGCGCTCCGTCGTGCCACCGTAGCCCAGCATCCAACACAAACGTGAGGATCCGATGCGCGTCGTTCCAACTCCATCGACGCGCATAATATGGCGTCGGTTGATATGCCGAGTCGAGGCGAACGAGCGTGACGAAAAGCGCGTGACGCTGGATTTGACGCGACAGTGGGTGAACCGTGACCAACGGATTGCCCGACTCGAGATCGGTCCCAGACGCCATGACGACGGTGCCGGGATCGCGAGTAGGCGCTTCACACGCCGAGACGATGCACGCGATCGCGATTTGGAACAGCAGCGGAGCAATACGCAGGCGCACGAACAAGTGCGTTGCGCGCAATCGCCTCACAAGGGTTGACGCGCACGGTTTATAACGCATCATCCTCGCGTGCGCCGTTTCCTAATGCGCGTCTTTAACGCGCTGATCCTGCTCTGGCTCGTCACGACTCTCACCTTTGCGCTGATTCACAGTGCGCCGGGTGATCCCGCGACGCTCTTGATTGCGCCGTCCGCTACCGCAGCGGAGGCGCTACACCAGCGCGCCGTATTGGGACTCGACGCGTCGTTGCCAACGCAATATGTGCGATGGCTATCGTCAATGCTGCGCGGAGACTTGGGCATGAGCTTTGCGCTGTCGCGTCCGGTGACCAGCGTGATTGCGGATGCGTTGCCAATTTCGCTTGCGCTAGGAGGTCTATCGCTGCTCGCAAGCTTCGTGTGTGGCATCCTCATTGGCGGCGTGCAAGCATTGCGCGCGTCGCGAATGGCCGACACCGCGATTACGATCGTCACGACCACTCTGTACGCGGCACCAAGCTTCTGGCTTGCGCTCGCACTCATCGCCGCGGTCACGAGCGGCGCGGCTTGGCTTGGGGTGCCTGCGTGGATGCGGCTACCGGCATTCGGTATGCGCGACGCGGCCGGTTTAGCGACCGGCTTCGGTGCATGGCGTGACCTCGCTCGGCATGCCATACTGCCATTGCTTGTCCTTTCACTGCCGGGCGCGGCCGGTGTTGCACGATATGCGCGCACGGCCCTGCTCGACGCGGCATTACAACCACACGTGCAGGCGGCGCGCGCGCGCGGAGTGTCCACGCGCGGCGTTGCCGTGCGCCACGTTTTGCGAAATGCGTGGACACCGTTGGTCGTCCTTTTCGGACTGACGTTACCCGGGCTAATTGCCGGATCAGTCTTCGTCGAACAATTGTTTTCGTGGCCCGGCCTTGGCCGTACAATGCTTTCGTCAATTGCAGCGCGCGATTATCCCGTTGTCCTTGGGCTCACGCTCGTCTACGCCGCAACCGTGATTGCGTCAAATGCAATGTCCGACGCGTTTATTGTGCGGCTCGATCCACGACGTCGCGCGAGTGGTTCATGAGTTTTGATCACTTCCCTGCGTGGCATCACGATACGCGTATTCGCGGTGGCGCGGCCGTGCTCGTGCTGATGTGCGTGTGCGCGATCATCATTCCCCTTTTCGCCATGCAATCACCCAGTGATGTGTCTGACGTCATGGCGACGAGACTCATGCCGCCCTTTGCACGCGACGCATACGGCATACGTCATTGGTTGGGCACCGACGCGTTTGGACGTGACATTGTTATCCGTCTCTGGGTTGCCGCACGCATCTCACTCGGCGTCGGTGTGCTTGGCTCGCTCTTCGCAGGTGCCATCGGCGTCACGCTAGGCGCACTTGCCGCGTGGAACGGCGGCGTAGTGGACCGCGTGATTGTCGCCGTCAGCGATGCGCTGCTCGCAATCCCCCGTTTGGTACTGCTCTTGGTGATTGCTTCACTGTGGGGGCCCGGCCTCAGCGTCGTGATCGTGGTGCTCGCGCTCACCGGATGGATGTCCGTTATGCGACTTGTGCGCGCGGATATTTTCGGTGTGCGCGTGCTGCCGTTTGTGGAAGCATCACGAGCACTTGGCATGACGCCGTCGCGCGTACTCTGGCGTCACGTGCTGCCGAATGCGCTTGGCAGCACGATCGTGGCGATGACCCTTGGCGTCGGCAATGCCATCGTGCTTGAAAGCGGATTGTCTTTTTTAGGACTGGGAATTCAACCGCCGACCGCGAGTTGGGGCAACATGATTTCTGGCGGACGAGAGTGGTTGCTCATTGCGCCGTGGATCGCGCTTGCTCCGGGAGTGATGCTCATCGCGACCGTTGTCGCCTGTACATTGCTTGGTGATGCGCTCAGCGCCGCTCGCGACGTACGATCACGGTAACAAGCGCACGCGGCGCAGCGGCAATTGGCACACGCGCCTGGGTGCGGACCGCAGGACCAACGAGTGTTTCATCGAGACGGCACGGCGTGACAATCCACGGACCGTCGTCCGGAAGTATCCACGCTCCGGCAACCGGATGATCTCGCAAGTTTATAACGCGCAGAAGGAGCGCGTCGCCATTGGCAGTGAGTGTGACGGCGGACGCACGAAGCCCCTCGCCCTCAAGCAATGGCCCCGCCACCGCAATCGGCATTTCATGCGCATCGCGCCAGGTCTCGCCAACCAGTGGCAACAGTACCGCATCGGCGGCGTCTTCTATTTGATCGACGGTTGTCGCACTCCATGCTTCGTGCGGCAGTATTGCGAGCCGCGCACGGAAGGCACCACGTGATTGCGCTTGCGGTATGGGGCATGGCCAGCCGGCGTGCCCGGGACGTTCAGGCAGAGTATTGCGCGAGAGCTCCCCAATGGCACGCAGTAACGTGACAGAAATGGCACCGTCTGTTATCGCGACTTCCGCCAAACCATCTGAGATGAGTGCTGCGCCACGCGTGCAGTCGGACACGCTGACCCACCGATGCAGCGGCATCGTTGAAGGCGGTTGTTCGGCCCCTCGGTGCAGCTGTGTCCGAGACTGCAGGTGGGTCGTGCGCGGAACGGGGCCGAACGCAGCATCTGCCCAGATTGTCTGCCCGCGTACATCGGTCTGCCACGTGAGCCGCAGCTGATGATCGCGCTTTTGGTTTAACCCGACCACATCACAGCGAAGGTACGTTGCTGCTGCGTCGAGCACGAGCACTGTGTGAAGGTGCACACGCGATCGCTTTGCGTGTCGCAACGCCCAGGTGACGCGCACGCTTGCGCGCAGCGGTCCACGATCAATGAGCTTGATGCGCGCGATGCTGAGTCGAGTCGCCTCACCCCGCAGCGATGCCGTGTAGCTATCACCGACATCCGTGATGCTATCGATCATCAATGCCCCGTGCCATGTGCGCGTACCACTCGTGAGAACAATGCCTGCGCTGGAGACGCGCAGCGAGAGCGTGCCGTTCTCGAGCGTGATCATTTGGTCTGTTTCCATTGCTGTTACAACGGGCGGTAGCGCGCTTGCCTCACGCGATGCCTCTGGAACAGTTGGCGTCACGTCGATTACACGAACGCCAAACGCGGGAAGCGCGAGGGCGCGAGGAAGCCACGCGACGACGCGCCGAACCAGTACGAGATCATCGTCGGGATAATGCTGCGGAGATTCACGCCGCATGTGCTGCACGCACGTGTCGAGGCGTTGCACCACAAGATCACCGACGACTAGCACGTCGTCAGATGTCGTGGTGTCGAGTGGAGCGCTCGGTTCGCTGCCTGGACCTACACGCACATCGCCAAGAGTTTCGACGAGCCGCAGCTCGACAAGACCGTGGCGCAAATGTTCAGTACGATTGCGCACGAGTACTGGCGCGTGCGCGCGCACATCGTCTCCGCGCGCGCGCACGAAATCAAACCGCAGTGCGAGTGGTAACGCCGCTTCTCTCAATCCGCGGATTTGCGTCTGCACCGCGTCCTGTCGCGCAGACATCGCACGGGCGACAACGTCGGTCGAGCACCCGCACAACGTATCGTGGGGATGCGTTTGCAACAGCATTTCCCACGCGTGATGGAGCAGGAGCGGCATTTGCGCGAGCGTAATGCGTCCATCCGTCGCGATCTGCCGCGCGTTTGGCGCCCCATGCAGCCACGCAAGCGCAAGCCACGGTTCGACGTCACGTAATAGCGCGCGCTCTAAACGCGCGTTGCGTCGCTTCTGCGCCGCGCGCGTCGCGAACGTTCCTTGCAAGCACCACGTGTAGCCATACGAATCACGCAGCTCGCCCGCAATTTGCGGTAACACATTTGTCTCGGCGGCACGCAACGCCACACGGGCAAACATGTCGAGGGACGAGGCAACAATGTGTACGTTGTCCGTCTTGGCCTGCTCGGCGAGCGACGAGACGCGTGCATCGATTGAGGGTTGTGCAGCGTGATGGTCTGCACCGTTAAGCAACAGCAGAACCGCCGTCTCGTTACGCGGAAGCAGTACATCGCGTATCGCCCGCCATCGCGTGCGAGCTTCCGTGTGTCCGAGCGGAAGCGAACTGCCAAATTCGTAGCCATCGGGCGGCAGATGGTGCACAAGCACCCGTTCGCCGTCGATCGCGTACCACCACATGGTGTCCGTACGCGGATGTGCAGCACCGCCGAGTCCGCGCCAGACGATCGCGACATCGCAACCATAGCCTGCGGCGATCGTGGGCAGCGCCGCGGGATGTCCAAACGTGTCCGGGCAATAGAGCACACGCGGCACTGGTGCATGCAACCGCGTGAGCGCGCGCCGTCCTGCCGCGAGATTCCGAAGTATCGCTTCGCCGGAAGGAATTAAATTATCTGCGAGTACATACCACGGGCCTACATGCAGCGCGCCGCTTGCGAGATGCTCGCGGACCTGTGCAGCGCGATCAGGCCTGAGGGTGAGATAATCGTCGATCAAAATTGTTTGACCGTCGAGAAGAAACGGCGCGGCATTGATCGCCACGCGACTCAGCAACGCGTCAATGAGCGGCACTAGGCGCTGCTGAAATCGAGAGGCTGGGTGATACCACTCACGGTCCCAATGCGTGTGTGACACCACAAAGAGTTGACGAATTGGCACCGTCATGGGAAGTCACGAAAAGGGCATGATGGACGCGGGAAAGTCACAACGGGAAGCTATAGCCGTTGACCAGCGCAGAGCACAGGTCGACCTTTCGCGAGCCGTCGGTGACAGGCTGTTCGCACCTTTCCATTTGCCCTTCTCGATCCCGTGCAAGCGTTCTTCGACTTTCTGCATCGCCTTCGCGACCTTCCCGCACTTGTCCAGTGGGCGGGTTATGTCGGCCTCACTGCGATCATTTTCGCCGAAACAGGATTGCTCGCGGGGTTTTTTCTTCCGGGCGATTCACTCCTTGTCACAGCGGGGTTGCTCGCGTCACAGCCAGATTTTGGACTTAACCTCTGGGTGTTGGGCGCGCTGCTCAGCGCGGCAGCAATTATTGGCGACAGCGTTGGCTATCACATTGGTCGCTCAGTTGGGCCCAGGATTTTCACTCGCGACAATAGCATGCTCTTTAACAAAGCGCATCTGCTTCGCGCGCAAGCGTTTTACGATAAGCACGGCGGCAAGACAATTATCTTGGCGCGATTCATGCCCATCATTCGGACGTTCGCGCCCGTGGTGGCCGGTGTCGGGCAAATGCGATACCGCTCGTTTTTGTGGTATAACGTGATTGGCGGCCTCGCGTGGGTGTGGAGCATGTTGGCGATTGGGTACGTGCTTGGTCGAACGGTCCCAGCCGTTGCGCAGCACATCGAAGTGATGGTGATCGTGATCGTGTTCTTGTCGATTTTGCCTGGCATCATCGGATGGTGGCGCGAGCGCGCCGCTACGAAAGTTTCCTAACCCTCGTTCGTTGTCGGAGACGTAGCCATGACCCATGTACTTCCCGCGTTGCCATATGCCGCAGAAGCACTCGAGCCGCATATCGACGCGCAAACGATGCAGATTCATCACGGCAAACATCATCAAGCGTACGTCACCAATCTCAACGCGGCAATCGAGAAGGCGCCGGAACTGGCGACGTGGTCGCTCGACGATCTAAACCGTCGTCTCAGTGAGGTGCCGGACGCCGTGCGCACGGCCGTGCGCAACAACGGCGGCGGTCATTGGAATCACTCGCTCTTCTGGCGTTTAATGGCTCCGCATGCCGGCGGTGAGCCCACTGGTGCCATTGGCGCGGCCATCGCGTCGTCTTTTGGCGCATTCGGATCGTTCAAGGAGCAGCTACAAGCGGCGGGCGTCGGTCGTTTTGGATCTGGCTGGGCTTGGCTGGTCAGCGACGGTGGTAAGTTGTCAATTATCAGCACGCCTAACCAGGACAACCCGTTGATGGAGGGCAAGCATGCCATCCTCGGTGTCGATGTGTGGGAGCACGCGTATTACCTCAAGTAC
>JANYFO010000313.1 GCA_025362635.1 Gemmatimonadaceae bacterium
GTGCGCGACGTCGACAATGCTCAGTCGACGATGACCAAGTGCCGCGAACTCATCGACGTGAATTCCAGCACCATCGGGACCGCGATGCACCATCGTATCGCGCATGCGAACAATAAGCGCATCGCTTAGCACGGGTCCCGAGGATGTGCGCACAATACCGCAAATACCGCACATAGCTGTTACGCGCCCGTGGACGAAAGGCCGTAGACGCAGTGCCAAGCATCCTCGCGATACTCGGCCGACGCCCAAGCGTTCGCTGATGGCACACTAACAATTTGGCGATCGGCGATGCGCACGGCGCTTGCGCCCACTGCAATGAAGCGTTCGGCGGTGCCCGGTGTGGGTGCAACGTACAGCGTCATTCGGGCGATGGCGGAAAGATCGTTGTGCATGTCTACGTGCGATGCGTCGAAAGTGAGGATAGACGTGATGTCGTCGGCGGACAACGGACGACCCGACGAAACGAGCAATTGTTCTGAATGCTCCGGTGCGATCCGTACCACCAAACCGCTCGATTGAAAGCTACCTGTATCAAGGACGATTGAGCGTATCCGAAAGTCGCGGACGCCAGCGCCGGTCCAGCGCAATACAGTGCTTGGAACTTCTAAACCGTATTGTGGCGAGTGTCGATCTGGCGAGATGTCAACGACGCCTCCAGCCGGTCCATCCACAAGCAGCGATGCAACCAAGACCTGTTGTTTGGTGATCAATACTGTCGCGCCACCCGGCCATGCTTTTTGAATGGTTGCGTCGAGGCCTGGAGCCACGTGCCAGCGCATCACCACCGGCATTCCGGAGGCATCCGCGCAATAGTCTTCGACCACCCAGCATCCGCTGATCGGATGCCATATCTCTCGCGTATGTCGGACACCCAAACCCATCCGCCGGTAGCCGTCATGATGCCCTTGAAACCATGTCATGCCGGCGTCGTGTATCCATGTGTCACACACCGCATCGGCGCGCGACTCCCAGTTAAATGCTGTGCCGGGACGCGACGCGCTTTCTCCCGCGATTTCGACCGTGTTGTGTGCTTGCGTGGTCCGAAAGACGTTTCGTTCGGGACCATCGTACGCCAGCGTACCAGAATCGACGAAGAGTGGTCCGGCAGACGAAAACAACTCGACGGCGAGTGCGTCGGCGTGCGCATGCCCGCCATTTAACCCGCCATGCGGTCCGCAAGAGATGGTCGCGTGACCCGACGATGCACCCCAAGCATCACGAATTGTGTACAGCCCTCCGATAGGAAATGCAGCGGCCATACTTGAGGGCGCGACGCCGACCAACGCATCGCGACGCTCAACCCCCTCGCGACCCAACATCCAGAGCAGCGCCGCATCATCGCCACGGCCTGCCCACGCGAGATCCGGCCGATCAAGCGCCACGGCAGCGATCGCGAGCAGCCCCCGAACATCTTGCGGCGCGCTTCCGTCGAGCTGTACAAGTCGACCGCCATCGTCGTCGCCGAGCAACGGCACGGTGCCGTCAGCGCGCACTTGGGCGAGCAGCACGTCGAACATGCGGTGCAATGCCGTTTCGACTCGCCCATCGACCTGCTGTCCGTTGCGCTGACAGAGCAGTAAAAAGTGCAAGTAAATTTCGGCGGTGTAGCGCTGGTAGAGTGTTGCCTGTTCGAAGTAGACGCCATCGGGATGCACCTGTCGCATAATTTCTCGCTCGAGAACGTTACGACCGATGGTGCGCCACTTTTCTGCTTCCTGCAGTTGGGGGAAGCAGGTGCCGATGTAGAGTAACGCCAATGCCTCGCCCGTGAGGTGCGTGTTGGGACTAAACCACGTGGAGAGATATCGCGCGACATGTCGGCCATGCGCCTGAATGCTGCCAAGCAGCAGTACTGAAAACTCGCCGTCGAATATCGAACGCAGTTCTTTCTCGTCCTCAACGAGGCGAAGCGTCCAACACCAAGAGATGGCGCGATATGCGACCTCGAGACTGCTGGCCCAATGCACGCCTCGGCGCACCGGGTTGGCGTGAATCCACGACGACAGATGCGATGTAATCAGCGCTGCCCATTGACTATCACGCGTGTATCGCCATGCCTGTGCGAGCGTAACGAGATATTGGTGTCGGTTGAATTCCCAGAGGACCTTGTGATCGCCGACCACTCGTCGATCGAGGTAAGCGATCGTGCTCCAATGTGTTTGTGGCGCGGTAATTCCGGCGATTGGCTCGCGATGCCAGTGCGGTGGCGCACCGACGTGTAGCCAACCGTGCCCTAACACAAGCGCTTCGCCAGTTGCGATGCGTGCGGCGCGCGTGAGCACGGCATGCTCGTCGTCGCGTTCGACCGCGCGCAGCGCTGCAATCGTTGCGTCCGCATCGTCTACGCCAGCGAAGAAGCGCCGTTTGTCGGCATGGTTGCGAATTAGCGGTTGTTGACCAGGCGGTAGGAAGCGCTCAGTGACCGCGTAGAATCGCTGCGCGGCTCGCCCAAGCAGTTCGTCTGGCGCAGTAAACATCATCCGCACTAGGCGTCTCAGCAACGACCCGCCAGCGACAAATACAGCTGCTCCCATTCGCGTTGGACATGCGGCCACGTGTATCGCGCCTCGCATTCGGCGCGCGCAGCATCGGCAAGCCGAAGCGCCGTGGTGGGTTCTTGCAGTAGTTGGATTGCGCTTACTGCCATCGCTTCGTGATCATCGCATGCAACGAGCAGCCCCGTCTCATTATGTGTGACGACGTACGGAATTCCGCCAGCATTAGTCGAGACCACGGGAAGTCCGCACGCAAATGCCTCAATGATTGACAGCGGCATATTGTCGATGTTCGGACTGTTCAGGAACATGTCCGCTGCATCGTACAGCGCACCCATTGCATCGGGCTTTATGCGTCCTACGAAATGCACATTGCGCAGCGAAAGCGAGCGCGCCAGTGTCTCAAGCTCGGCCCGTTGATGTCCATCACCAGCGATCGTTAGCTGTGCATCCGGATACGATGCCTGAATTGCGGCGAACGCTTTGAGGATGCACGACACATTGTACAACGATTCCAAATTTCGATTGCTCAAAAAGTGAGGCCGAAGGCTTGTACGTCGACGATACGGTAAGTGTGCGACAGGCACGACATTGGCGATGGCATCAGCCGTTAGGCCAAAATCTGCAAACACACGCACGAGATAACCCGACGGTACGACAATACGTGTCGCGAAGCGTCGCATGCTCGGTACCGCACCTTTCCAATTCGCTAGATGATCGCCCGCTTCACCGCTGTGATAGTTCAGCACAGTCTTACGCCCGAAAAGACGGCCGATAAAAATGGCCGGCAATGGTGCGAGTAAGTATGACCAATACGAGGCGGAAAAGGCGTGTAAAACTTCGTGAGACCGCGCAATACGAACCAGCGACCACACGTATACAATCGAGGTCACGACCGTCCGCACATATTTCACGCGCTGAAGTGCCCTGAGCACTCCGGGAAGTCGCGGATTGACTGGAAGGAAACTCACGACCACACAGTTGCTCTGCCGCAACCCGTCGACTAGTAGCTGCGCTTGTACCGATTGCCCACCAATAATGTCGAGCGAAGGGCCAATGACACATACACGAACTGGATCGTGGCCTGTCGATCTCAAATCAGGCACTTGGTGCGCGCGGTAACGCCAGCATCACCGAATCGGCGAGCGAAGCCGCCACACGCCGCGCGAGTGAGTCCGCTGCACGGAAGCCGGCCTCGTCCTGCGCAGCAACGCCCCGCTTCGCGGCACTTATTGGTACGACAATGCGGACCAGCGCCTCTTCTGTACGACCGTACAGCGCCGCGTCACGCATAAGATCCCATTTTACGCGATATTCGCTGGCTTCGATTCGACCGCGTCCCTGATACCAGTAGTACACCAGCGCACGTGCACCACGATTGCTCAGGAGGACGCGATTGACGAGCGGCGCTTTGGCTGATTCACGAAGTGCGACTTTAGATGCATCAAGAATCTCCCATCCGGCGCCTGGCAGACAATTCTTGGGACTGTGAATGGTTTTGCCCTGCACCTGCCGATCATAGTATCCCACGTACACCGAGAATGCCGTAGACGAATCCTCGTGAAAATCACGCAACACAAAATGCGACATGCCCGCAATTTTTTGTTCCTCTGCTGCAATCGGGATATCCCGACCGTTTAGCCCAAATATTGTCGGAGCAATTGATGCCAGCGGACGAAGCGGCGGCATGACATGTTGCTCGCGCATGCCCGTGATCGCGAGTGCACCCAATCCGAGAACCACCACCGGCATGAACACGAAAAAGCGGTTGGTCATGCGACAGCTCCATTGCGTCGAGAAATTGAGACTTCGAGCTTGCTCAACAGCCATGTGACCAATGCCGTGATCAAAAATGCACCACCAAACGTCATCATCCCTTCGCTCTCATGCAAGAAACCCTCACCCATCTTTGGACTAACGAACAGCACAAGAAATCCGGTAAGGAATACACGAAATCCATTAATGAAAATCGCGATCGGAATGCTGAGCGCGACCAGCAGCAAGCGGGTTGGCCAGTACTTCAGGAAGAGCGCACCGAGCAACACACCGAGACTCAACAGCGCCGTTAGAGATCGCAACCCGCTACAGGCCTCGGCGACGAACAACTCCTGTCCAGGTACTCGAATCACGTTGCCGGTGAGTAAGACAGGAATTTCTCTCCACCGCAGCAACGCAGCACCAATTCTTGATGCCGTAAACTGAAGTGGCAACGCAACCGTATTGAGAATGACTTCGGGAATTGGAATGGACAGAGCGACAAGCGTGAACGGCAGCCACCAATGCAGCAGCTGACGCATGCCGCCATACCACACCACTAAACCCGTGAGCGCCATGAGCATCGAGCCGCGCATGACGAACAATTCAGCCGCGAGATCTGCAGCGTACCGCGAAATGACGGCAAGCAACAAAATGGCGATGCCAAGCACCCGCTGCGGCTTGCTGTTGGCGACTACGCCACTCTTGTACGCAAACCAAAGCGAGAGCGGAGCGAGCAAGAGTCCGTGCCCCGAATTCGGATCATTCCACCACGCGTCGAACATGAGCGTAGCCGGCTTCGCAAAGAGCACGACGAACAGCAGGGCCGTGAGCGCGTGTGCCGCCAGCTCAATCGGTGGAACGGCCTTCACCGACGCGACGACAGCTCGTGGCGCGAAGGAGAAACTCGTGGATACAGGAATGGTCACCGATAGTTTCGTGTTAGAGATACTTTATAGACGCGCGGCGGGACCGAACTGTCACGCGCGCGGCTCGGGCCGACGCTCATCCAGCTGCGAGCATGGTAGTCCAACGGGCCCGTCCGGCGCTATCGCCCGTGCGAGCCGCATACTCCGCTAATTGGTCGGGTAACAACTTACCCACTCCAAAATACGTCGCTTCCGGTCGCCAGAAATACCAACCGCTCACCGAAGACGCTGGCATCATTGAAAATGTCTCGGTAAGTGCCATACCCGCCCGAGCCGTTGCATCCAGCATCGTAAACAGCGTTCCCTTTTCGCTATGATCTGGACACGCGGGATACCCCGGTGCCGGTCGGATACCTTGGTACTGCTCCTTAATGAGCCCGTCGTTACCTAACGACTCTTCGTTGGCATAACCCCAAAAGTCTGTGCGCACGCGCTGGTGTAACCGTTCCGCAAAGGCTTCCGCCAGGCGATCCGCCAACGACTTTGCCATAATCGACCCATAATCATCGAGCTCGGCCGCAAACTCCGCCAACAATGATTCGATGTCGTGGCCTGTCGTTACGGCGAAGGCGCCGATGTAGTCGAGCACGCCGCTGTCTTTGGGGGCGACGAAATCGGCCAAGCAAAAGTTTGGACGACCGTCTCCCTTCTTATCGAGCTGCTGACGAAGCATATGCAGGGTCGCGATCACCGTTGTGCGTGACTCATCAGCATACACCTCAATATCGTCACCCACAGCGTTCGCGGGCCAAAAGCCAAACGCCGCGCGCGCTTCGATACGCTTGTCGCGCACCATACGATCGAGCAGCTCGCGCGCGTCGGCATACAGCGTGCGCGCGGCCTCACCAACAAGTGGGTCCTTCAAAATTGCGGGGTAGTGCCCCGCAAGCTCCCATGTTTGAAAGAACGGCGTCCAATCGATGTACGGCACCAGATCTTCGAGCGGATACGGTGCAAGCGTGCGCACACCGGTAAACGTTGGTACGGGCACCGGTACGGCGAGGTCTATACGGACCTTGTTTGCTCTCGCCGCCTCTAAAGAAATGAGTCGTTCCGCGCCACCGCGTGCAGCGCGTGCGACACGAATGGTTTCGTACTCCGCACGCACACTCAACGCGAAGGCGTCACGACGCTCGTCACTGAGCAAGTTGCTGGTCACACCGACGGCGCGCGACGCATCAAGTACGTGTACGACCGGTCCCGAATACACCGGCTCAATGCGCAACGCGGTGTGTGCTTTGCTGGTGGTTGCACCGCCAATCAGCAGTGGCAACGTGAAGCCCTGCCGCTCCATCTCGCTGGCCACGAATGTCATCTCATCGAGTGACGGCGTGATCAACCCCGACAGTCCGATCACGTCCGCGCCAACTTCCCGCGCCTTGTCGAGAATCGCGGCGCATGATTGCATCACCCCCATGTCCACCACTTCATAACCGTTACACTGCAGCACAACACCGACAATGTTTTTGCCAATGTCGTGCACATCACCCTTCACCGTCGCCATCAGCACACGACCGGCAGCTTTACTATTTACTGTTTTCTGTGCTTCGATGTACGGGATGAGGTGGGCGACGGCCTTCTTCATCACACGCGCACTCTTTACAACCTGCGGCAAAAATAATTTGCCCGCGCCGAACAGGTCACCGACCACGTTCATGCCATTCATGAGCGGCCCCTCGATCACATCGATAGGCTTTGCTGCGGCAAGACGTGCTTCTTCTGTATCCGCCACAACAAATGCATCAATGCCGCGCACGAGTGCATGGGCCAGGCGATCGCCGACGGGCATGCTGCGCCACGCCAAATCATCCTTGGCTTTCGCCGCGCGACCTTTGGCGGTGTCGGCCACATCGAGCAACCGTTCCGTCGCATCCGCGCGTCGCGCGAGCACCACATCCTCAATGCGCTCTAGCAAATCCGCCGGAATGTCAGAATACGGTAACAGTTGCCCCGCATTCACGATGCCCATGTCCATGCCCGCGCGCACGGCGTGATACAAAAACACGGCGTGCATCGCTTCTCGCAGCGGATTATTCCCGCGAAACGAGAACGACATGTTGCTCACGCCGCCGGAAATTTTGACGTGCGGTAGCGTGCGTTTGATTTCGTGCGTAGCCTCGAAGTAATCCAGCGCGTATCGCGCATGCTCTTCGATGCCCGTACCAATCGCAAAAATATTAGGATCGAAAATGATATCCTGTGGCGGAAAACCAACGCGCTCAGTGAGGAGCTGATACGCGCGCGTGCAAATTTCTACTTTTCGCGCCGCGGTATCGGCTTGCCCTTGCTCGTCAAACGCCATCACAATGACCGCCGCACCGTAGCTGCGTACGAGGCGCGCCTGCCGCAAAAACTCACTCTCACCTTCCTTCAGCGAGATAGAATTCACAACACCTTTGCCTTGCAGGCACTTCAGTCCGGCTTCAATAACGCGCCACTTGCTTGAATCGACCATAATGGGGACGCGCGCGATGTCCGGTTCCGTCGCCACCAGATTTAGAAATGTGACCATGGCATGCTCGGCGTCGAGCAACCCTTCGTCCATATTCACGTCAATAATTTGCGCGCCGCTTTCTACTTGCTGACGCGCAACGGTGAGCGCATCTGTGTAGTTGCCGTCGAGAATAAGTTTGGCGAAGCGCGCCGATCCGGTCACGTTGGTGCGTTCGCCAACATTTACAAAGTTTGTATCGGGGCCAACGTTCATCGGCTCGAGGCCCGACAGTCGCAACAAGGGCTCGATGATTGGAATGGCACGCGGCTTCACGCCGCGCACCGCGTCGGCAATGGCTTTGATATGCGCGGGCGTTGTTCCACAGCAGCCACCGACAATGTTCAGCAGTCCGCTCTTCGCCCACTCAGCGATGTGCGTCGCCATCGTTTCTGGCGTCTCGTCATAACCGCCAAGGTCGTTTGGCAAACCGGCATTGGGATGCGCACTGATGTGCGTGTCCGCCACGCGCGACAACTCTTGGACGTACGCGCGCAGTTGCAGTGCACCGAGTGCGCAGTTGAGACCGATGGAGACCGGTCGCACGTGCGCCATGGATGTCCAAAACGCCTCCGAGGTTTGCCCTGAGAGTGTGCGTCCACTCGCATCGGTGATCGTGCCAGAAATCATCACGGGCACGCGCATTCCTGCTGTTTCGAAGAACGATTCGATGGCGAACAGAGCGGCTTTCGCGTTGAGCGTATCGAAGATTGTTTCGACCAGCAGCAGGTCGGCGCCCCCGTCAAGTAGGCCGCGAATAGCGACCGTGTACGCGCTGACGAGTTGGTCAAATGTCACATTGCGTGCGCCGGGGTCTTCTACTTTCGGCGAAATTGACGCTGTGCGATTGGTCGGGCCGAGTACGCCGGCAACGTAGCGCGGCTGTTGCGGGGTGCGCGCTTCAAATTCATCCGCGATTTTTCGGGCGAGCGACGCCGCCGCCACGTTGATTTCATATGCTAGCTCTTCCATGCCGTAGTCGGCCATGGAGATGGCGTTCGCGTTAAACGTGTTCGTTTCAAGAATGTCCGCGCCCGCCGCTAAATACTCGGCGTGAATGGCTCCGACGATTTCTGGTTGCGTGATGGCCAGCAAATCGTTGTTGCCTTTGAGGTCGGACGGCCAATCCGCAAACCGAGTTCCCCGATATTCGGCCTCACCCAGCTTGTAGGTTTGCAGCATCGTGCCCATCGCACCGTCAATGAGCAGAATACGCTCGCGAAGTAACGGCTCGAATTGGGCGAGGCGGGAGGCGCGGTTGGCAGGCTTTGACATATCTTGAAGATACCTATGACGAGCGTTTTCGAGCACCCGATGGGGCAAGTTCATGACGAGGGAACCCACCCTCGCGCCACGCAATTGGCCCGACTCCTCGATCCGGCTGAGGTGGTCGTGTTTGACGGTGCGATGGGAACCGTGCTCTACTCGCGCGGCGTATTTATCAATCAATGTTACGACGACTTGGTGCTGCGCTCACCGGATCTCATACGCGAGATTCATGCGTCGTATGTAAAGGCGGGCGCTGAAGTGCTCGAAACGAATACGTTCGGTGCAAATCGGCTCAAACTTGCGCAGTACGGGCTCGACAAACAGGTGTCGACCATTAACAAGCGGGCCGCGGAACTTGCGCGCGAGGCGGCGGGCGAGGTACGACTCGTTGCGGGTGCCGTTGGACCGCTCGGTGTGCGCCTCGAACCGTATGGTGCGACCAGTCGTGAAGAAGCGCGGGAGATCTTCGCCGAACAAATGGCGGCGCTTAAGGCGGGTGGTGCGGATTGTTTTTTGTTGGAGACATTTGCGGATCTTGAGGAGCTTGAGCAGGCCATTCTCGCCGCTCGCGCGACAGATCCAACGATGCCCGTTATTGCGCAGGCCACGATTGGACCTGAATTGCGTTCAGCGTATGGTGCGAGTCCCGAAGATATCGCGCGAGCGCTGGATCGTTGGGGCGTTGACGTCATTGGCCTAAACTGTTCGGTCGGTCCACAAACTATTCTGGAAGCGATTGAACGCATGGCCGCCGTGACGCGCAAAAAGCTGTCTGCGCAACCGAACGCCGGCATGCCACGCGACGTGGGTGGGCGCTCGATGTACATGGCCAGCCCTGAATATATGGCTACCTACGCGCGGCATCTGGTGCAGGCGGGTGCGAAGATTGTTGGCGGATGTTGCGGCACCACGCCGGAGCACATTAAGGCGATGGTGGAAGGTGTACGACCGCTCGCACCGCGCACACGGATTGTGGTAGGTGACGATCGTGCCGAGCGAGAGGCGAGTGAAGCTGCCGTTGCGCGAACGCCGGTGCCGTTTGCCGAACGTTCGCGACTCGGATTGAAGCTCGCGACGGGGAAGTTCGTGACCAGCGTGGAAATTGTGCCGCCGCGCGGTGTGGATACGGCGAAGCTCGCGCGTGACGCATCGGCGTTGCATGCGGCCGGTGTTGATGCGATCAATGTGCCCGATGGACCTCGCGCGCAGAGTCGTATGGGTGCAATAGCGACGAGTTTGATTATCGAACGAAGCGGTATTGAAGCGGTTACGCATTATTGCTGTCGTGATCGCAACTTGTTGGGAATGTTAAGCGACTTGCTTGGTGCGTCGGCGTTGGGTCTGCGAAACATGTTGCTCATTACTGGCGATCCACCAAAGATGGGGCCTTATCCGGACGCGACGGCGGTCTTTGATATCGACGCGATTGGTCTGACTAATCTCGTGCGCAATCTCAATCGCGGGCTTGATCCGGGCGGCAATCCCATTGGTGAACCAACACGATTTACGATTGGCGTTGGTGTGAATCCGGCGGCAATCGACCCCGCGCATGAGCTCAAGCGGTTCCACTGGAAAGTGGAAGCGGGTGCCGAGTATGCGATTACGCAACCGGTATTTGATCCAGCGCAATTGGAACGGTTT
>JANYFO010000380.1 GCA_025362635.1 Gemmatimonadaceae bacterium
GACAACACCGCGTCGCCGAGATTCCACAAATCCGTGAGCGATGCGTCAAGCACCTCTCCATCATTCAGCCCCGGCACGATCACCATCTGTCCGTGAAACTGAATGCCACCTGCCGCCAAACGCGTGAGTTGCTCCACGATATTCGGCACCCGCGGATTGTTCAGCAAAATCTTGCGCGCTTCCCACGGCGTTGCATGCACCGACACGTACAGCGGCGACAGGCGATACTCAAGAATCCGTGCGATGTCTTTTTCTTTCACATTCGACAGCGTCGCAAAATTCCCGTAGGCAAACGAAAGTCGGTAATCATCGTCGCGCACGTACAACGATTTGCGCAATCCCTTTGGGAGCCCTTCGATAAAGCAAAACTCGCATCGGTTTGCACAACGTCGAATGGTTGGCGGCGCGAGCTCCACGCCCATGCTGTCACCATCCGTTCGTTCTATGTCATACTCAACGAGCTCTCCGTCTGGCAATCGCGCTGAAACCAAAAACGCGTCGTCCGCTGTTAAAAACTCCCAATCGAGGAAGTCCTCTAACGGCCGCTCGTTCACGGCGATCAGTTCTGTGCCAGGGACGATGCCAACCTGCTGGGCGATGCTCCCTGGATTAACGCGAGTGACTCGAACCATGCCCCGATACGAAACGAGGGACAGGCCACGGCGGCCGTCCCCCGGATAAAACAGCGTGACGACCGAGCGCCGTCATAGCTATGAAACCTACGAGGACAGCGGTCCGAAGTCAATCAAATACATGGACTTCGGACCGTACACTGCGTGCGAAACTTCACCTGCGCCGCGCGCTATTTAATCGGCGCGTAACGATAAGCAATCGCAGTCGGCGATTCGACCCGGACGGAGAACGTAGTTGACGCACCAGCGTCCAGCGGCCCAACCGCCACGTCTTTCGCTCCAACTACGGCGCCCTTCGAATCGAGTAGCTCAAATTTGATCGTCCACGATCCAACCTTATCGCTTTCGTTATTAAGGTTGCCCTGCAATTGAAATGACGTTCCAGACCGCGCCGCGAGAAACACCGTCACGCGCGGGTTCACCTTATCTCTCGAAGCAATAGCGGACAGCGTCGAATCGCCAAACGCCTTCTTTGTAGCAGCGTCAGTTTCAACGCGCTGACGCAGCTGCCAGTACCCAGCATGCATGCGCCACGTGTCCGGGCTGTTAGGGTCAACCTCAATGAGCCTGCGCGAAACAGGCCCCATGCGTTCCGTGTCTTTCAGCTGAAAGAGCACGTTTGCAAGATTCAGTAACGCGACACGATGATACGGATTTTTCTTCAAACCGTTTTCAAACAAGGCGACGGCATCCCGATCGCGACCTGCCGCCGCAGCGTTTGAAGCCGCCTCGAACAACTGGATATCACTGAAACGATCAGGGCTTGTCAACATGTCGCCGAAAATAGCTTTCACGGCCGCAGTGTCGCCCGACATACGCATGGCGCGTCCGAGCGCCTGCTGCGCATTTGGTTCACCCGGTGCGTCCTTCAAGTAGTCCTCGAGCAGCGCCCGGCCCTTCTTTATTTCGCTATCACGCTCCTCACCCTTGAGTTGCTCCGCACGTGTGAGTCCGATTACAGCAAGGTTGTAGCGGCTTTGTTGCTTCACCTTCTTATAAATCGTATCCGCGCCCGAAAGCTCGATCACCTTCGACATCGCCAACGCCGCGCTATCAAGTTGATTCTGCTTCTGATACACGGCGGCGAGCACATTCCACGGGCGCGGGTCCGTGCTGGCAACTTGCATTGCCAAGTGCGCAAAGTAAGACGCCGAGTCCGGCTTATCCGCGTTCATGGCGGCGACCGATTTATTCAGCACATCGGTAAAAAATCGCTGACGATATGGCGCAACGGTGACTTTACATTGCGGCATGAGCCGTTCAATGATGGTCGCCGCAGAGTCGACAGCCAGCAACAAGTTGTGTGAACCTTGCGGATTACTTGTGAATCCGACTGCGCCACGTTTCATAACAAACGGCGCACCATCGACCTGCAAGTACTGCGCATACGTGCGCAGCAACATGAACTGCCGACCAGGTTCGTTGTTGATGCGATCCGCGTTGTCGGTAAGTACACGAATGGAGTTGGCGAGATGTTTCGGCACTTCATCCGGCCGTTTCGCGGTTGCTGCGGCGAGGACATACTGCTTCGCGCCGTTGACCTGATACGGACTATCGTCCTTAATGTCGCACTTCAAAGGTTGTGCGACGAGAGCGACCGGCAGCGTCACCGCGCAGGTCGAAACAGTGCACCACCGCATCCATCGCTGTCGTTTCATCTGATGTCTTCCTTGTCGTTGCTTTAGATCAACTCGGTCGAGCACAAAGCGCTCCCCCATATTTACTACACCCTATACGACGCACCGGCACCGGTGTTGAAGAGCACAACTTCAGAATTCTTTGCAATTGTGCCCTGCGTCACGGCGTCGCGCAGTACCGACAACGCGCAACCACCCTCTGGAGCAGCGTCGATACCCGTCGCGATCGACAACGCCCGCGTCCACGTCCGAATCGCATCTTCAGTCGCGGTGGCCGCCACACCGCCCGCCTCGCGTAGAATGCGCAACAGCAGTTGATCGCCGAGCGGCGACGGCACGCGCAGTCCACTGGCATATGTCATCGGATCCACCCACGGTTCTGCTTTTGAGTGCCCAGCGGCAAATGCTCGAGCGATTGGCGCGCACCCAGCGGCTTGCGCAACAACATACGCCGGCTGCTGGCTACCGGTGGGAAGCCATCCCCCAGCAAGCAATTCATTGATCGCCTTCCAAATCCCGATCGTCCCTTCGCCACCGCCGGTTGGATACACAATGACATCGGGGACGCGCCAACCCAATTGTTCGGCAACTTCAAAACCCATCGTTTTCATACCTTCGACGCGGTACGGTTCGCGTAAGGTGGAGACGTTGAAGTACCCGGTCTCTGCCGCATAAGCAATTGCCAGCTTTCCAGCATCACCAATATGCCCATCAATTCGAATGAGTGTCGCTCCCAACGCCTCGATGGTATCAAGGATCGGACGTGGCGTTGTTGCCGGCGCGAACACACGCACTGGAATGCCAGCCGCAGCACCGTATGCGGCAAGTGCAGCGCCGGCATTGCCGGCTGTCGGCACCACCAGCCCAGGTACTCCGGCTCCCCTGGCACGGGTCACTGCGGCGCTCATGCCACGCGCTTTGAACGACGCGGTAGGATTCTGACCTTCATCTTTAATCCACAGCCGACGAACGCCTACTGCATCGGCCAACGCCTGAAATTCGCTCAATGGAGTGAGCCCTTCGCCCAGACTCACCGGCGCTTCGTCTGCGAGAAGCGGCATAAACGGCGAGTAACGCCAAGCATCCCAACGGGGCGCGAGCGGAGTACCCACGGGGACGGGCGCATAGCGCGCAAACAGCGGCTGTCCGCAGGACTTACAAATGGACGCACCGACAATGGGCGATTCGGTGTCGCACGCGGAACAGGAAAGCCGCCACGGTGCGGCGTCAGACGGAAGTGTCATCATCAGTATCTGTGGAGGAAGCAAGGGGAGCGGACACATCGAGAAGCGGTACATCGGGGAGGTCAACACCAAGCGCAAGTAATAACCTGCGCGCACTGGCAAGACCGAAACCGGGAACGGCAGCAACCTGCTCCAGCGCAGCCGCCCGGACACCGTGCACGCTACCAAAAATTTGCAGCAGCGCGCGGCGCTTCGTCGGTCCGACACCGGGAATTTTCAGCAGTTCGGAGGTGATCGTGCGGGCAGTTCGCTTTTGCCGTTGAAAGGTGACCGCGAAGCGATGCGCCTCATCACGCGCCTGCTGCAGCATACGCAACGCTGGAGAGCGACGAGGCAACTTCACTGGATCGCTTCGCCCCGGCAGAAAAATTTCCTCATCACGTTTGGCAAGACTGATCACAACCAGTTGCGTGAGACCGAGTGCGTCGAGCGCATGTTTGGCCGACGACAGTTGCCCCTTACCACCGTCGATCACAACGAGATCCGGCAAGGGCTTCGCTTCAGCCGTGCGCCGCGTGAAGTAGCGCGTGACGACTTCGTGCATCGCGCGAAAGTCATCGTTCCCTTCAAATGACGCGATCTTGAACTTGCGATACTCTGCGCGTTTCGGTCTGCCATTCTCAAACCACACACCGCTCGCAACCACGTCTGTACCCTGCGCGTGGGAAATATCAAAGCACATCAGCGATCGCGGCAATCGCGGCAATCCAAGCTCACGCTGCAACTCGTACACCGGATCAACGGCACGTTCGTCCGCCTCAAGCGCGGCCAATTTAAACTCCTCCAACAAGTGTCGTGCATTTTGATCAGCAAGATCTACTAACGCGCGACGCGATCCACGCTGCGGCACGCGAACGCGCGTCGTCTCCAGCGACGCCTCTAGTGACTCGCGATCAGCAAAGTCGAATGGAACCAGGAGATCAGCGGCGCGCGACTCTGCGGTTCGATACCATTGTGCAAGGCAAGCGCCGAGCACGGTTTCGTCCTCCTCACCGTCAGCGTGTTCGAGCAGCCGATGATCACGCGCCAATAACGTGCCGCCGCGAATACGAAGAATGACCACACACGCATCTTCGCCATCGCGAGCGTAACCCACCACATCGCGATCGCCACCCTCGACTTCCAGTACGACGGTCGGCTCTTCCATTTTTTCGAGATGACGCAACGCATCGCGCATCTCTCCTGCGCGTTCGAAATCGAGTTGCGCGGATGCGTCAAGCATGCGCTCGCGCACGCGGTGGACGACCTCGCTCGTGCGTCCGTCAAGAAACCACACCACCTCATCGATCATCG